>NZ_JBKYMO010000147.1:0-12126 GCF_047302915.1 Massilia sp. CT11-108
TTTTTTACACCCCCACCCCGCCATCCCCCCTCTCGCGCCGTCTGGTGGGCTGGGAGATGTGTATACTCGACCGGCGCCGGCGGGGGCCATCGGCGCGGCGCCGCCGCGTCCCGCGCGCGCGCCTGCGCCTGCATTGCGCGCGGCGGGTGAAAAACCGCTGGCCGCGCCGGCCGTCCGCAAGCGCGCGTGGGACCTGGGCATCGAGCTGCAATACGTGGCCGGCAGCGGCCCCGCGGGCCACATCACGCACGCGGACCTCGATGCGCATGTGGCGGGGCGCGGCCGCGCTGCGGGCGCGGACGGGCGTTATGCGGAACTGGAAGGAGAAGAAGCCGTCCCCGTGATCGGCCTGCGCCGCAAGATCGCGGAGAAGATGCAACTGGCGAAGCGCCAGATCCCGCATTTCACGTACGTCGAGGAAGTCGACGTGACGGAGCTGGAAGCGCTGCGCGGCCAGCTGAACGCGCGCTATGGCGAGGAGCGGGGCAAGATCACCCTGCTGCCGCTGCTGATGCGCGCCGTCGTCCTCGCGATCCGTCGCTTCCCCGACGTGAACGCCCGCTACGACGACCAGGCCAACGTGGTGACGCGCTACGCGCCCGTCCACATGGGCATCGCGACGCAGACGGATGCCGGCCTGATGGTGCCCGTCGTGCGCCATGCGGAAGCGCGCGATCCGTGGGCCAGCGCGGCGGAGATCGCCCGGCTGGCGGATGCGGCGCGCCATGGCAAGGCGGCGCGAGACGAGTTGTCCGGGTCGACGATCACGATCACGAGCCTGGGCGCGCTGGGCGGCATCGTCAGCACGCCCGTCATCAACCACCCGGAAGTGGCGATCGTGGGCGTGAACCGCATCGTCGACCGGCCCGTCATCAGGAATGGCGGCATGGTGGCGCGCAAGCTGATGAATTTGTCGTCGTCGTTCGACCACCGCGTCATCGACGGCATGGTGGCGGCGGAATTCATCCAGGCGGTACGCTCGTATCTCGAGTCGCCGGCCACCCTGTTCGTGGAGTGAGCGCATGACGGTCAATACCGAGAACACCACCCTCCTCGTCATCGGCGGCGGCCCGGGCGGCTATGTCGCCGCGATCCGTGCCGGGCAACTGGGCATCCCGACCGTGCTCGTCGAAGGCGCGGACCTGGGCGGCACATGCCTGAACATCGGCTGCATCCCGTCCAAGGCGCTGATCCATGCGGCAGACGCCTTCCACCAGGCCGCCGGCTACGCGGGCGAGTCGCCGCTCGGCATCCGCACGGGCGCGCCGACCATCGACGTCAGGCAAACGGTCGCGTGGAAGGACGGCATCGTCAAGCGCCTGACGGGCGGCGTCGGCGCGCTGCTGAAGAAGAATGGCGTGAAAGTCGCGCAAGGCTGGGCGCGCATCCTCGACGGCAAGACGGTCGCGGTGGGCGACCTGCGGATCCATTGCGAACACCTGCTGCTCGCGACCGGCTCCGTGCCCGTCGAACTGCCGTTCATGCCGTTCGGCGGCAACGTCGTGTCGTCGACGGAAGCGCTCGCCCCCGGCACCCTGCCCGAGCACCTGGTCGTCGTCGGCGCCGGGTACATCGGCCTGGAACTGGGCATCGCCTACCGCAAGCTGGGTGCGCGGGTGACGGTCGTGGAAGCGGCCGGCCGCGTGCTGCCCGCCTATGACGACGAACTCGTGAAGCCCGTTGCGGCGAGCCTGAAGCGGCTGGGCATCGGCCTGCACCTGGAATCGAGCGTATTGGGCCTCGCGGAAGACGGCCGTGGCGTCCGCATGAAGGATGGCGGCGGCGAGGAAGTCGTGCTGGAAGCGGACCGCGTGCTCGTCGCCGTCGGCCGGCGGCCGCGCACGGCGGGCTACGGCCTGGAGAGCCTGCTGCTCGACATGAACGGGCGCTATGTCCGCACCGACAACCAGTGCCGCACGTCGATGCGCAACGTGTGGGCCATCGGCGACCTCACGGGCGAGCCGATGCTCGCGCACCGCGCGATGGCCCAGGGCGAGATGGTGGCCGAGATCATCGCCGGCAAGCGCCGCCATTTCACGCCAGGCGCGACTCCCGCCGTCTGCTTCACGGACCCGGAAGTGGTCGTCGTGGGCATGACGCCGCAGGAAGCTGCTGGGTTGGGCGTGGATTGCATCGGCGCGAGCTTCCCGTTCGCCGCCAACGGCCGGGCGATGACGCTGGAGTCCACGGACGGCTTCGTACGCGTGGTCGCCCGCAAGGACAATCACGTGATCGTCGGCTGGCAGGCGGTGGGCGGCGCGGTGTCGGAACTGTCTGCGGCGTTCGTGCAATCGATCGAGATGGGTGCGCAGCTGGAGGACGTCGCGGGCACGATCCACGCTCATCCGACGTTGGGCGAGGCGGTGCAGGAAGCGGCCCTGAGGGCACTGGGCCACGCGCTGCACATCTGACAAAAACGCACGGGCGAACGGCGTCGCCCCCGGCGCCTTTCGCCCGTACCGCGCACCAGACCGCTGGCGCGCCCCCGATCCCGGACCCGCCGGGCCTTACTCCGATGCCTTGTCGTCGTCCGACTGGCGGCTGCCCGCGTTGCCGGTGCTCAGGCTGCCGATGCCGCCGAGGCCGGTCTGCAATTCACCCGCTTCCTCGCCGACGAAGCCTTCGCTGTCGCGGTCCGCATCATTGCTCAGCAAATCGTCCGCCCTGCCTTTTTGCAGGTTGCCGCCGGTATCCGACTGAGCATTCGTACCGGCGCCGGTGCCGCCCGCGCCCAACGTGCCGGCGGAACTCGTGCCGTCCTTCGTCACCTGGTCGTAGTTGCGCCCTTTGGCGTTGTTGCCTTCGCTCTGCATGGACATAGGATTCTCCATTCGTTCGCGTTGATGACCATCATAATCCTCCCGTATCCGCCCACTATAGGCACGCACCCGGCTGGCTTGTAGGACATGTCGGGCGAGAATGACGCAAGGCATGTCTTGTATGCTATAAAACGATGTTGCAATTGATGAATGACGAATGAACGAACCGAACATCCTGGTGATCTACGCCCACCCGGCGCCGCACCGCTCGCCCGTCCACCGCCGCCTCGCCGAGACGGCACGGGCGCTGCCCGGCGTCGAGCTGTGCGACCTGTACCAACGCTATCCCGATTTCGATATCGACGGCGAGCAGGAGCGCGAGCGGCTGCGTGCCGCCCACCTGCTCGTGTTCCTGCACCCGTTCCGCTGGTATGGCATGCCGTCCATCGTCAAGGAATGGATGGACGTCGTGCTGCAGCCCGGCTGGGCCTATAACGATTACGCCCACACGGGCGAGTGCGCGCTGCGCGGGAAAAGCTTCTGGCTCGTGACGACGACGGGCAGCGGTCCGGACGCCTACCAGCCCGGCGGCCTGCACGGCCGGCCGTTCGCCGACTTCCTCGCGCCGTACGAAGCGACGGCCGCCCTGTGCGGCATGGACTGGATCGCGCCGCTCGTCATGCACGGCGCCGCACAGGCGACGCCGGAAGCGATCGACGCGTTCGCTGGCGAATTCCGCCATCGTCTCGAAGGCTATGCGGGGCTGGCGGCCACATCGGGGGAGCGCCCGCATGGAGCAAGTCATGGAAGATAAGCTGCTGCAAAACGCGGTCGTCTACCTCGGCGCCGCCGTACTGGTCGTCCCGCTCGCGAAGCGTCTCGGCATGGGCGCCGTGCTGGGCTATCTCGTCGCCGGGATCCTCATCGGCCCGTTCGGCCTGCGCTTCGTCGCCGATGGCGAGGACGCGCTGCACTTCGCCGAATTCGGCGTCGTGCTCCTGCTGTTCCTGATTGGCCTGGAGCTGGAACCAAGCCGCCTGTGGGCGCTGCGCCGGCCGATCTTCGGCTGGGGCGGCGCGCAGGTGCTCGGGGTCGCGGCCGGCCTGTTCGGCGCCGCGCTATTGGCCGGCATCGACTGGAAGATCGCGCTGATCGCGGGCCTGGGCCTGTCGCTGTCGTCGACCGCGATCGCCCTCGCCTCGCTGGAAGAACGCAACCTGATGCCGACACCGGCCGGCCAGGCCGGCTTCGCGATCCTGCTGTTCCAGGACATCGCCGCGATCCCGATGATCGCCATCGTGCCTTTACTGGGCGTGCCGGAATCCGCCGGTGGCGGCGGGAATGCGTGGATCGCGGCGCTGAAGGTCGCGGGCGTGCTCGCGGGTCTTGTCGTCGCGGGCCGTTTCCTGCTCCGGCCCGTGCTGCGCATCATCGCCAAGACGGATGCCCGCGAAATCTTCACCGCGTTCGCGCTGCTGCTCGTGATCGCGATCTCGCTGCTGATGCAGTGGGTGGGCATGTCGATGGCCCTCGGCGCCTTCATGGCCGGCGTGCTGCTGGCCGACTCGGAATATCGCCACGCGCTCGAGACCGACCTGGAACCGTTCAAGGGCCTGCTGCTCGGCCTCTTTTTCATCGCGGTCGGCATGTCCGTCGACTTCGCCGTGTTCCTCGCGCAGCCTGGCCTCGTGCTGGGCCTCGTCGCCGGCTTCCTGGTCATCAAGATCGCCGTGCTGTACGGCCTGTCGCGCGGGCTGAAGATCGCGCGCGGCCAACACCTGCAGTTTTCCCTTCTGCTCGCGCAGGGCGGCGAATTCGCGTTCGTCGTGTTCGGCGCGGCCGCGACGGCAAAGGTGTTCTCGCCGGACGTGGCGAACATCCTCGTCGTCGTCGTCGCGCTGTCGATGGTCGTGACGCCGCTCGCGCTGATGGCCTACGACCGCCTGTCGGCCGGCCGCGAGGGCCGCGGCGGCAAGCGCAAGGCCGACCGCATCGAGCCGAACGAGGACCACGTGATCGTCGCGGGCTTCGGCCGCTTCGGCCAGATCGTGGGCCGCTTCCTGCACGCGAACAACGTGCGCCTGACGGTGCTGGACCACGACCCGGACCAGATCGAGGTGCTGCGCCACTTCGGCTTCAAGGTGTTCTATGGCGACGCGACCCGGCCCGACCTGCTGCGCGCCGCGGGTGCGCCGAAGGCCAGAGCCGTCGTCGTCGCCATCGACGACATCGAGGACAGCCTGAAGCTCGTGGACGCCGTGCGGCGCGAGTATCCGGACCTGCCCGTGTTCGCGCGCGCCCGCAACGTCACGCACTACTACCAGCTGATGGACCGGGGCGTGGAACTGATCGAGCGCGAGACCTTTGAAGCGGCGCTGCGGCTGGGCCGCTCCGTGATGACGGCGGGCCTGGGCCAGAGCGCGTACGCCACGCGGCAGGCCGCGCTGAAATTCAGGCGCTACAACAAGCAGACGCTCGATGCGGTGTATCCGTATTACAAGGACCGCGAGACGTTCGTGTCGATGGCCAAGCAGGCGCGCGAGGAACTCGAGGCCATGATTTCGCGCGACCGCAAGGCGTTCGACGAGGAGACCGGCAGCGACTGGGACTAAGCGCGTGACGCGTCATCATCCTGCGGCGCCGGCTGGTCCGTCCACGTCGGCCCCGGCGTGGACGGCTTCCCGTCCACCCAGTCGATCCGGTCGATGCACATGCGCCGCGCCGTCTGCGCGAGGTCCCACGCGTGGTACACGATCCATGTGGACGTGCCGTCCGGCCCGGTGGTGAACGAATTGTGCCCCGGCCCCAGCAGGTCCCCGCCTTTCGGCGTACGCATGAGCAGCGCTTCGTGCCCGCCTTCCGGCCGCGTGTACGGCCCGAGCGGATCGTCCGCCACGACCCAGCTGACGCCATAATTGTCGCGCTCCCACGCGCCGCCGCTGTAGAAACAATAGTAGCGGCCGTCGTGCTGCAGCACGGCCGCGCCCTCCACCGTGTGCCAGTCGTACACGGCCCCGTACATCGTGCGGCCCTTGCGGAACACGTGCCAGTCCTCGTGCGGACGGACCACGACGCGCGGTTCGCCCGCCAGCGTCGTCATGTCGACGAGCCGGTCGACGACGATGCCCGTGCCGACGCGGTACCCGCCTTCCAGTTCCAGGAAATCGGCGCAGTAGAACAGATACCACTGCCCGTCCTCCGCACGGAACGGATGCGCGTCGATGGCGAACGGTCGATCGGGCACGAGCAGCTTGCCGCTGTCGACGAACGGGCCGGCCGGGTGGTCGGCGACGGCCACGCGCAGCTTCTGGTCCGTGCCTTCCGGCGCCGACCCGGCCGAGTAGTACATGTAGAAGCGGCCACCGTGGCTCGCGACTTCCGGCGCCCAGTAGTGCGCCTCGCCGATCGGCAGCAGCGCGTGGGCCAGCGGTTCCCATTCGACGAGATCCGTCGAGCGCAGCACCGGCACCTGGCGCCCGTCCGCGCCGCCCGGCGCCGTGCCGTACGCGTAATACACGCCGTCGTGGCGCAGCACGAACGGGTCCGCGAACACGTCCGGGTAGACCGGGTTGCGATACGTCTTCGCCATGGGCACGCTCACAGCGAGAAGCGCAGCCCGAGGCCGTACGTGGTCGGGTTGTAGCGGATGTCGCGCGGACGGATCTCGGAGCCGAGATAGCTTTCGTACTTCTCGTGCGTGAGGTTGATCGCGTCGAATTGCAGCGACAGGTTCTTGTTCAGCGCATACGACACGCTCAGGTCCACGTACGTGCTGGCCTTGACGATGCGGTCCTGGAAGAAGCGCGGCTCGGCGATCTGCTCGACGTAGTTGCCGCGGTGCGTCGCGGTCAGGCGTCCCGTGATGCCGTTCCCTTCATACAACAGCGCGAAGTTGTAGTTCTTCTTCGCGACATTCGTCAGCGCCGTCGTGCGGTATTCCGTGCTCGTCGGCGAGACGGGCGTCTGGTTGTCGCCGTCGATCCACGTGTAGTTGAACTGCGCGCCGAAATTGCTCCACGGGCCGGGCAGGAAGTCGAAGAACTTCTGGATGCCGAATTCCGCGCCGCGCAACGCGCCCTTGCCGGAATTTTGCGGACGCGTCACGCGATAGTTCTGGCCGTTGATGACCTCGCTCGACTCCATGTTCTGCAGGTAGCCCTCGATGTCGCGGTGGAATAGCGCGATCTGTGCGTAGCCGTTTTTCGGGAAGTAGTATTCGAGCGTGGCGTCCGTGTTCACGGAGCGCGTCGGCCGCAAATTCGGGTTGCCGGACGAGCCGGTGCCGGGCGCGTTGACGGTCGGAGGGATCAGCGACAGCGCCGGGTTCAGCGACACGAAGTCCGGCCGCGTGATCGTCTTGCCGACCGCGAGGTGGGACTGCAGGTTCTCGCGCCAGCCGACGACGGCCGCAACGCTGGGCAGGAAGTTGTTTTCCGTCGAGTTCACGGCGATCGGCGTCACCACGTCGCCGATGCGGCTGTTGCCGTTCAGGTTGCGCGCCACGTGGACGTAGCGCCCGCCCACCGTGCCGGACAGGTCGACGTCGCCCGCCTTCGTCTTCCAGCGCGCCGCGAGGTACACGGTGTTCGTGCCTTCGCGCTGCTCGAAGGTGCGGGTCGGATCGTCCGGCACGCGGCCCGGAGCAGCGCCGTAGAACGCGCGTACGGTGTCGGCCTGGTCGATCAGGAAGTCGCGCGACGGCGTCAGCCACGGCCCGCCGAGCCGGTCGAGGCCCGGCACCAGCGCTTCGAAGCCGGGACCGAACGCGTCGACGGGGTTCGCGCGCACCGCCCCCGCGATGTCGCTGTGGCCTTCCGCGCCGTGGAAGCTGGCGAGCCGGTTCGACAGGCGCAGGCCGGCGTCAATGCCCGAGAAGAAGCCGTCGCCGAGCCGGTACGACACGTCGCCGCGCCACTGCACCTGCTCGCCCTTCGAGATGCCCCAGTTCTGCACCATCCCGCGCAGCACGAAAGCGCGCGGGTCGCGCAGGGCGTTCGGGCTCGTGGGCGTGCTCACGCTGTTGTAGCCGCCGTGGCCGTCCGCGCCGTACGTGTAGACGCCGACGCTGGCGCCGGGGATCTGCTGGTCGACGATCACCGTGTCGTTCACGAACGTCGACTTGGTCCAGCCGAAGTTGGAGCTCGCCTTCCACGGTCCCTCGCGGTAGTTCAGGCCGAGGTTCAGGAAGTGCGACGTCGTGTGTTCCTTCACGCCCCACGTCGACGTGGCCGTGTACGGATCCCAGTCGTACGGCCCGCCATACTGCGCGGCCTGCGCGTACGCGGACTGGATCGGGCACACGACGCCTTCCGGCGTGTCGCAGTAGGCGCCCTGCGGCGCCAGCTGCACGTTGGTCAGGCGCGGCGTCCACGTCGTGATGGCGAGGATGTAATCCACTTCGCTGCGCGCGCGGTAGCCCGTGCCGAGGTATTGCACGTTCGCTTCCAGCGTCGGGTTGACCTTCCACTGCAGGGCGCCGTGGATGCTGCCGCGATCGCGGTCGCCCGCGTTGTAGATGCCGCCCACGTTGGGCAGCTCGCCCAGGCGCGCGCCCGGCGTCGATGGCGCGAGCGGACCGTCGCCCAGCCGCGTGCCGACGCCGTTCGCATCGATCGAATGCACGCGGTCGGGACGGTCGACCCACTGCACGGGATAGCCCCAGTGCTCGCGGTTGAACGCCACGTCGACCAGCGCACCGATCTCGCCGTAGCTCGTGTTCCAGCGGTTGCTGGCCGAGAAGCCGGCGCCCGGATTGTTCTTCGTCGACGTCGCGTCCGACCCGCTCACCTTCTGGCGGCGGTCTTCCACATAGCCCGTCACGTTCCGGCCCTTCAGGTCGAACGGCTGGCGCAGCCGGACGTCGATGCCGCCCGCGATCCCGCCTTCGAGCTGGTTCGGCGTCGCCGTCTTGTACACGTCCAGGCCGCCGATCGATTGCACGGGCAGGTCCTGGTACTGCAGGCGGCGGCCGTTCCCCGTGAAGTATTCCATGCCGTTCAGCGTCGTGACGACGTCCGGAAGGCCGCGGATGATCACCTGGCTGGTTTCTCCCCGGTCGCGGCCGACCTGCACGCCGGCGATCCGCTGCAGGGCGTCGCCCGCGGCGCGGTCGGGGAATTTGCCGATGTCTTCCGCGTTGATCGAGTCGACGACCTGCACGGAATCGCGCTTGATCGCCTCGGCGCTGCGGATGCTGCTGCGCAGGCCGGTGACGGTGACCTGCTGGACTTGCGCGCCCGGCGCAGGGGTGGACTGCGTGTCGGTGGTTTGCGCGCTGGCGGCCTGGGCGAGCAGCGCAAGGATGGCCGCGCACACGGGCCGGAGCTGGAACGTGGTCATGCGATTCTCCTCATAATTAGTAATAATTTTTATCAGGAAGCTAACGCAAAAGTCGGCAAGCCGACGCACGCTTGAACCCGCTTTTCGAGCGGTTTTACAGCATAGGCGGGGCTACGGAATCGCGTGCCACCAGAGGGCATTCCATCTTGATGATGGCCTTCGAGGCATGGTTCGCGCGGCATTGCGCGATGAGGGAATCGGCCGCCCAGCGGCCCATTTCGTAGTTTGGTAACAACACTGTGGTCAGCGGCGGGTGAGTGTAGCGGGCGATATCCTGGTCGTCGTACCCGACCACGGACAGGTCGCGCGGCACCGCCAGCTTGCGTTCGCGGGCCGCGTCCAGCGCGCCGATGGCCATCAGGTCGTTGGCGCAGAACAAGGCGGTCGGCCGCTGCGGCAGGTCCAGCAGCGACAGCGCGTGCTCGTACCCCGCCGCGACCTGCCAGTCGCCCGCGCGCACGAGGACCGGATCGAATGGGATGTCGGCCGTCGACAGCGCCTGCCGATACCCCTTCAGGCGCTCGGCGGCCGCCTCGATCCAGTGTTCGCCGTTGATGAAGCCAATGCGGCTGTGTCCGTTCTCGATCAGGTGCATGGTCGCCGTATAGCCGCCCAGCAGTTCGCTCGGCACGACCGATGCCCGCCCTCGGTCGCGCGTATGGCAGTTCAGCAGGACGGTCGGCGTCGCCTCCAGCGCGGCCGGCACCGTCACGGCGCGGGTGAAAATGGTGGAGTAAATGACGCCCAGCAGCGCCGGATGGTCCAGCATGCGCGCGAACACGGCCGCTTCCAGCTCGGGATCGCCGCGCGTCGCGAACACGGCGACGAGGCAATCCTGCTCCCAGGCGGCCTCCTTGGCGCCGTCGATGGTCTGCATCGCGTGCGGACTCGTCGTCAGCTCGTCGGTGAGATAGACGATCAGGTTGCGGGTCCGGGCCGCGGCCGGATGCGCGTGCCGCTCGACGGGGTAGCCGAGCTCGCGCGCAATCCGGAGCACGGTCTCGCGCGTGCCCTTCGACACTTTCGCGCCGCTCATGTGGTTGATGACCAGCGACACCGTCGATTGCGACACGCCGGCCAGCTTGGCGATGTCGGTCATCGTGGGTCGGCGGGGCCTGGTCATGTCAAAGGTCTTCGCATGGGATCATCGGTTGCACAACATTATCACTAATTATTACTTCGTTGTAGTTGAATTAAATTTGAGCACATTTGTGCCAATGCACCTAAGTGCTTATAATTCAGCCTAAACGCAGCCGCGCTCATCGAGCGCTCCGCCTCGGCCGGCGCCACCTATTGCCGGCGCCAGCCATGACAGTCCCGGGTTGCCCGGACCGCTCAGCAAGCACTAACTGTTCCGGTGGATGACCGTCTTCGGGAACACTGCGATCCGGCTCGACCTGGGTGGCGCGGCGCCGATCGTGCAGACCGTCGCCGACAATCTCCCGGTGGCCCTGTTCGAAGTGCTGGAGCAACTACCGCTGTCGATGCTCGCGTCCGGCCTCGCCACCGTGGTCGTGATTACCTTTTTCGTCACGTCCGCCGATTCGGGCGCGCTGGTCGTCGACATGATCACCTCCGGCGGCGCCCCGAATCCGCCTGTCTGGCAACGTATCTTCTGGGCCGCGTGCGCGGGCCTGATGGCCGCCATGCTGCTGCTGGCGGGCGGGTTGCAGGCACTCCAGACGGCTGCCCTCGTCAGCGCATTGCCGTTCGCCGTGGTGATGCTGCTCATGTGCTACGGCCTGCTGCGCGCGTTGCAGTCGGAATCGGAAGGGTCGGCGATCGACCTGTCGTAGATCGCGGCCTTTCTCGGCGGACCCGGACGCGCGGCCCTCGGCGCGGTGGCGGCGGAGATGCGGGACAGCGGACTGGCGCCGGAATTGACCGGGACCGACCGCCGGATCGACCTGAACGTGCCCCACGGCGACCGCGGCACGTTCCGCTACACGATACGCGTGCGCAGCTTCCGTGCGCCAAATTCCGCGTGGTCCGAGTCCGGGGAGAGGAACGGCGACACGCGTCACTACCGGGCCATGGCCTACAGTTCCGAAGGGGACCAGCAGCACGACGTCACGGGCTACACGCACGAACAGTTGATTAACGACCTCCTGAATCGCTATGCCCGGTTCCGTCACGCGCGGAGGATGCCCTGATCAGTTGCGGGCCGCTCCCCTGCTCCGACAATTCATCCAGCGGATTGCGCAGCCGGCACGCTTCGATCGACAGGCAGCCGCAGCCGATGCAATCGTCGAGCTGGTCGCGCAGCCGGGTGAGCTGTTCGATGCGGTCATCGAGCTCGCGCCGCCACAGGCTGGACAGGCGCGTCCAGTCGGCCTTCGTCGGCGTGCGCTCTTCCGGCAGCGACGCCAGCGCCGCGCTGATCGACGCGAGCGGGATGCCGATGCGCTGCGCGACCTTGATGACGGCCACGCGCCGCAGCACGTCGCGCCCGTAGCGCCGCTGGCCACCGCTGCTGCGCACGCTGCGGATCAGTCCCTTCGATTCATAGAAATGAAGGGCCGACGCTGCGACGCCCGCGCGCCGCGCGACCTCCCCCACCGTCAATGACCGCCCGATGTCGGCCGCGTCTATCTTTGCCATCAAAATCCTCTTGACCTCAAGTTAAGTTGAGGTTCTACACTCCTTTGCATCGAAACGCAACCACGAGGAGAACCGCATGAACGATCGCATGAATGCCGCCGCCACGAACAAGGCCCTGGTCCGGACGCTGTACGAAGAATGCATCAACGGGCGCGACCTGGACCGGCTCGAGTCCCTGATTGCCCCCGACTTCGTCGGCGCGCGCGGCGAACGGGGGCCGCGCGAATTCCGCGCGACCATCGAAGCCGTGCTCACGGGATTTCCGGGCGTGCGCTTCGAACTGCACGACATATTCAGCGAGGATGACAAGGTCGCCGTCCGCTGGACGTTCCGCGCCATGCATGGCGGGCGCTTCGTCGGTATCAAGCCGAGTCTCGCGGAGGTGACGCAGGAAGGCAATGTGATCTACCAGCTGCGCGACGGGCAG
>NZ_JBKYMO010000148.1:0-12112 GCF_047302915.1 Massilia sp. CT11-108
GAACCGCCCGGTGCGGACCCGCACGCCGGGTGGTGTGGCAGGGGACCGGCCAGACAACTGGCCGCCCCTATGCCGATCCGGTGCCTGCCGGCCTCAGTGCTGGTAGACGTTGGTCCAGTTGCCCGAGCCCGTCTGGTTGACGTTGGCCACGTAGCCTTCGCCGGCCTGGCTGACCGTCGCGGTGTTGCTGCTGCCGATCTGCGCAATCGTGGCCGCGTTCCTGGCGCCGGTCTGGATCAAGCTGGCCAGGTTGGTGTTACCGATCTGGCGGATGTCGGCGACCTGGCCGTCGCCGGTCTGGCTGACGTCAGCGGTGTTGCCCGATCCCTCCTGCCGAAGCGTGAGCGAGTCATCCCAGCCATTGCTCTGGACCGTACTTGCGCTGTTCGAGGTGCCGGTTTGTACGATGGTCGGGCCGGCGGCGTAGGCACTGTCGGTGATGACCGATGCGATATTTCCATCGCCGGTCTGGGTGACCTTCGGACCGTAGTACACGCCGTCCCGCTGGACGACCGTCACCCTGTTGCCCGTGCCGGTCTGCGACGTCTGGACACTCGTGTCGCCGCTGAGACTCTGTTCCACGCGGGCGACGTTACCGGTGCCGTTCTGGTCAACGACGACAGGGCTGGACGTGACGATGGCCTGCGTGATCGCGGCATCGTTCCCGTTCCCGCGCTGTGTGATGCTGGTGTCGAACCGACCGTACACCCTCACGCCGTCCTGCGTGATCCCTGCATTGTTTCCCGTGCCGTTCTGGCTGACCACGGCGGTCACGCCGCTGTTGGTGTCGCGCTGGAAGACGCCGCTGCTCGTGGCGCCGGGGCCGCCCACGTGGTTGTTGTTGCCAATCTGCGTGATCGATGCCGTCGTGAGCGGCCCTTGCGGGTCGTATGGTGTCAGGCCGACCTGTTCCGCGGCTGCGGTGTTGCCGCTGCCCTGCTGCGTGACCGTAATGGCCTGGCTCGATGCGACTTGGCACGCGCAGGCCAGGCTGATGCCGAGCGCGATGGTCGAGAGTGCGAGTTTCATGGAGTGCTCCTCGAAGTGGACAGGGGCGTTATCGAAAGCGATTCAGCGGCCCCTAATGCTGAACGATGGTGGCCGACTTGCCGTTGCCATACTGGGTGATGCGCGCATAGCCTTGCTGGCCGTACTGCTCGATACGGGCCGTGTTCGACATGCCCTGCTGGTCGATGCCGGCGCGGTTGCCTGCGCCTGCCTGCAGGATGCTGGCCGTGTTCCGCTGGCCGCTCTGCCACACGGAGGCTTCGTTGTCGATGCCCGTTTGCAGCAGGCTGGCGCCGTTGTCGCTGCCCGCTTGCGACACCGCTGCCCGGCTTTGTGCCGGAAGGGATGCCGCGGCAATGACCGTGGGCCGCACATCGAGTTCGGACGGGGCGAGATCGCCCGCGCGGGCGCCCGCGAGGATGCCGCCGGCCAGCAGCAGGCCGCAGGCGCCGTGCCGCAGCGCGTTCATGGCGCTCTCCCTGCGGCGGCCAGGTAGCGCCGCAGCACCGGATCGGCCATCCCGGCGTCGTCCTGCAGCGCCCAGTTCCCGGCCCGGATGCCCTGCGCGATCAGGTGCACCACGGCGGCCTCGATCGCCTCGCCGACGCACAGCTGCGTCGGCTCGTTGCGGGTCGTGCCGGCCTCGAATTCCGCCAGGTCCTTCACGTTGACGAACTTGAAGACGCTCGGATGCAGCTCGTACGAATAAATGGTCTTGGTGGTCGACACGCTCTGCAGGATCTGGCCCCCGCGGATATCGACTGTGCGCAGGTTGACCGTCACCTGGTCGACCCGGTACTGGGTGCTCATCCCGATACCGAGGAAGCGCGCGCCCACGCCGCCGGTGCGCACATTGCTCTCGTAGGCGACGACGCCGCCTTCGATCAGGACCGAGGCCGCCAGCAGGGGCGGCATCTGCACGGGCGGCGTCCCCGCCGGCTGCGGCATCTCCAGCGCGCGCACGATCTTGCGTTCGGTGAGCAGGTTCTGCAGGTTCTCGCGTTCCACCGGAATGAACCAGCCCGAGTCCTGCAGCGCGCGGATCAGCATCGACGACGCGCCCTGCGTCACCGCGGTGGAAAAGGAGCTGTCCGGCGCCGGCTTGTACTGGCCCGTCTGGTCGCGGATGCCGTACACGGCCACCGCGATCTTGCCCTTCGGCGGCGGCAGGGCCAGCAGGTCGCGCGTGACGGCGGTGGCGGGCGTCAGCCGGGCATTGTCCCGCACCGTCGAGGGCACATGGGCGCATCCGGCCAGCGCGCACAGCAGTGCCAACACGGCCAGCCGCGCGTTCATTGTCCCACCTCGAACGAGGTGACGGCGCCGGTCGCCTTGTCCGTCGTGGTCACGCGCAGCAGGCCGCCGCCCAGGTCGGTCACCGTGATGACGAAGTTTTCGGTCGAAAATGTCCCCGGCACGAGTTTGCCGTCCGCCCCCATCAGCTTCGACGTCGCGGCGGACGCGAGCTGGCTCAGCATCATGCGTTCGAGCGTCTGGTTGAACTGTTCGAGAGGGGACTGGTTCAGCGGCGACGATCCGCCGAGGCCCGACAGGCCATGCTTGTTGGTCGCCGACGCCGCACCGAGCAGGCCCGGACCGTTGGAGGGCGCGCCGCCGAAATTCGGGTTGACCGGCACGTAGACCAGTTCGGAAGCGCACGCGGCGGCGCCCCAGAGCACGAGGCTGCAGGCGACAGGCAGGGACAGTCGGTGGGACATGGCTCACTCCTTCATGCGGGGTCAGAATTCGTCGGGCGCGAGGTCGGCATCGAGGATGAGCGTGCGTTGGCGCTCGATGTCCAGGACGGCCTGGTAGGCGCTCTCGGCGGCGTTTTCGCCCAGCGCCATCAGCGCCGTGCGCGTGGGCGGCAGTTGCACCTGGAGCACCCGGCGCGGGCCGTACTCGACCCAGACCAGCGTGCCCCAGCGTGCCGACGGGCGCTCGCGGATGGCGATCGTGTAGCGGTCGCTGCCGGGCTTGTCGAGCCAGGCCGTGATGAAGGAACGGCAGAACTCATGACCCGCCACCGTGATGGGCTGGCTTGTCACGATGCCCCAGCCGTCCGGGTCGGGATCGCGCCCGCTGGCCTGTCCGGCGATGGCGCAGGTGGCGAGCAGGCATGCGAGGTGGCGGGCAATCCGGATCATCTGCAACCTTCATTGCTCAAAAGTTATAAAATAAGCAATATGGATAAGTGCAGTGTATCGAACGGACGAGCCCGGCCCATGACCACCGTCAGACCTCGAGGGGGTGCCGCGTTGTTTGATCAGAGCGGTGGACGCGGCAGATCGACCCATGCCTGGACCGACGCCCGCTCCCATTGTCTCTTCGCGTAGTCGGCAAGCCGCGCCGGCACGGCATCGCCGTTCAGGACGAGGCGATTCAGCATCACCGCGAGATCCACATCCGCGATACACCAGGCATCGAACAGGTGCGCGCGGTCCTGGGACAACAGCGTCTCCGCGACCTTGAACAATTTTTGCGCGGCCTGCTGCGCGACGTCGGACAAAGGCGCATCGGATGGACGATAAAACAGCACTTCCGTCGTACGCTCCTGGCGGATGGGCAGCAGGTCGCTTCTCAACCACGCCTGGATTTGGCGGGCGCGCGCTTTTGCCTCGGGCTCGTCGGGATACAGGGCGGTACCGGAATACACCTCATCGAGGTATTCCGTGATTGCCGAGGACTCGGACAAGCGAAAGTCGCCGTCGACCAGCGTCGGCACGCGCTGTGTCAGCGATGTGGCGGCATAGTCCGCCGAGCGGTTCGCACCCGCCCCCAGATCCAGCGTTTGCATATCGAACGGAATGCCTTTTTCCTTGAGCCCGACAAACACGGACATTGCATAGGGACTGGCATATTGGGCGTCGACGTAGAGAAGCATGAGGGTCCTTCGGCACCGTGGCCACTGTTGTTGGACAGAAAACGATAACACTAGATTATCTTTTTTGCACAGACACGGAACGCCATGCTCCGGATACCGGGTTCGACTCCCGGTGGATGATCAATGCACGAACGCCAGCTTGCCGAAATGCCGCGAACCCGCTGCCAGCTCGGCATAAGCCGCTGCCGTCTCGTCCAGGCCGAACCGCCGGTCGACTACCGGCACGATCCGGTGCGCCGCAATCGCCCGCACCGCTTCCTTCAGGTCCGCCACTGATCCCGTACTGTTGCCCACCACGCGCAAGGCCTTGCCGATGATGGAGAACAGGTTGACCGACGTCGCCGCGCCCGACAGGAAGCCGACCGTGAACACGGTGCCGCCCGTCGCCGCCGCGTGCAGCGAGCGTTCGAACGTGGCGTCGCCGACCGTCTCGACGACGAGGTCGGCGCCGCGCCCTTCAGTGATCGCCAGCACCGCCTTGTCCCAGTCCGGCGTCGCGCGATAGTTCACGAAGTGATCCGCCCCGAGCGCGCGTCCGCGCTCCAGCTTCTCATCGGATGACGACACGAGAATGACCGTCGCCCCGCTCGCCTTGGCGAACTGCAGCGCGAACATGCTGACCCCGCCCGTGCCGAGAATGACGACCGCGGAACCGGGCCGCACGGACGCCGAACGCACCGCATTCCACCCCGTCGTCGCCGCGATCGGCAGCGTCGCGCCCTGGGCAAAATCGAGGTGTTCCGGCAGCCGCACGGCGCTCTTCGCTGGCACCGCCACGTATTCCGACAGCGACCCGGGGCGCGTGATCCCGCGCATGGCCGCGATCCGTTCCGGCCGCATCGGCCCGTCGAGCCAGTCCGGCATGAAGTGCGGCACGACACGGTCGCCGAGCGCGACGCCCTCCACGTCCGCACCCAGCGCGACGATTTCTCCGGCCCCATCGGCGACAGGCACCATCGGCAAGGTCGCGCCGGGGAAGCTGCCCGTCGCGACGGCGACGTCGATGTAGTTCAGCGCGGCCGCGCGCAGGCGGATGAGGACGTCGCCAGGCCCGGGCTGCGGATCGGGCAAGGAAACGCGGCGGAACGCGGTCAACGACGGTTCGACAAGCTGGATGGCATACATGGCGTTGGCTCCTGTGAAATGAGACGCCCAGTGTGATTGCCAACGGAAAAACGATAAACTCGGCTTTTCTTGCAACATTTCCAACCAGGACTTGCGAATGGATTTGCTGGACAGCATGAAGGTCTACGTGCTCACCGTCGACAAGGGCAGCCTGAGCGCGGCTGCGGACGCGTGCGGCATGTCGGCGACCATGGCCGGCAATCATGTGCGCGCGCTCGAGCAGCGGCTCGGCATGCAGCTGATGCACCGCACGACGCGGCGCCAGCACGTGACGGCATTCGGCGAGGAATACTATGCGCGCTGCAAGGAGATCCTGCGGCTCGTGGCCGAGACGGATGCCCAGGCGCACACGATGCGGCTCGCGCCCGCGGGCAAGTTGCGCGTGAGCGCGCCCGTCACGTTCGGCACCGAGGCGCTGGCGCCGGTGCTGTCCGATTACCTCGTCCGCTATCCGCAAGTGGATGTCGAACTGGATATTTCCGATCGCTTCGTGGACCTGATGGAAGACGGCTACGAGGCCATCATCCGCGTCGGCCAGTTGCCGCCGGATGCGAACGTCGTCGCCCGGCCACTGGCGCCGTACCGGCTGATGCTGTGCGCGTCGCCCGACTATCTCGCGCGGCGCGGCGTCCCCGCGAACCCGGCCGACCTGGCCAGTCACGACCGCCTCGCGTTCGGCGCGGCCAGCATCAACCAGTGGCGCTTCCAGCACGACCACGACGTCTGTCAGGTGCCCGTCACCGGCCGCGTAAAAATCAACAACGGGCAGGCCTTGCGCACCGCGGCGCTGCACGGGCTCGGGATCGTGCTGCAGCCGACAATCCTGCTCGAGCCCGACGTGCGGGCGGGGCGGCTCGTCCAGCTGTTTCCCGAATACGGGTTGCCGGAGCGGCCGATGCACATCGTCTACCTGCCGGACCGGTATCGCTCGCCCAAGCTGCGCAGTTTTATTGATTTCATCGTTGAACGTTTTGGAGCGCCGAACCCATGACCGCACTGCTCATCATCGATATGCAAAAAGGCATGCTCAGCCCCACGCTGCCGCCCCGGAACAATCCACAGGCCGAAGCCAACATCGTCCGCCTGCTGGCCGCGTGGCGGGAGCGCGGCGAGCCCGTCGTCCTCGTGCGCCACATCAGCCGCGCGCCGACGTCGGTCTTCGCGCCCGGTCAGGGCGGCGCCGAGTTCCAGCAGCGGTTCATGCCGTTGCCGCACGAGCACGTCGTCGAAAAGAACGTGCCGGACGCCTTCGTCAACACGGGACTCGAACGCTGGCTGCATGCGCGCGGCATCCGCGACGTCGTCATCGCCGGCGTGAGCACGAACAATTCGGTCGAGGCGACGGCGCGCACGGCCGGCAATCTCGGGTTCTCGACGGTCGTCGTGGCGGATGCCTGTTTTACCTTCGAGAAGACGGATTTCGGCGGCACCTTGCGCAGCGCGGAGGAGGTTCATCTGATGGCGTTGGCGAACCTGCATGGCGAGTATGCGGACGTGCGCGCGACCGACGAGGTCCTGCGTTTGGCCGCTTAGAACTTTGTGACGAATTCTCTATTGGTCGGGAGCAGGTCTTGATCGACCAGCCTGGTCTCGATCGCGTTCGCCTTTTTGATGTGCTCAGGATTTTGCGCGTCGAAGGTTTCCGCTACGGTAATGATGAGGCTGCCTTGCTGGGCTTTACCTTTGTCATCCATGATCTTGATGACGTCAGCCGCTTCCGGAACCTGATGGGCATTGATCGCAAACGGTAGATAGAGCATCCAGCCTGCGCCAGGTCTGTCCGGGAAAACACTATTGTCCGAATAATCCGCTGGACCGACTTGGACAAGCATAGGTTTCCATATGCCGACGATATTATGAGTCAATTTGATAATATTTCGATAATCCTGCAGGGCTCCGACGTTTCGGGTTCGAAAACGCAAACGAGACGGAATCCGACCCGTGTCGTAACTGGTCGTATAGGTTGCGCCCTCGTCACCTTCTTTGCCGTTCCAAACACCTAAGCTTCTCAGATCTGTGGCAAGGTTATCCTTGTCAGCTTTGGCCATTGCAAGTGCTGCCATGCTTGGGCCGGTGTCTGTGAATGCGCTGTTCAGTAATGCTTGCTCTTGCGTGTCGGCTGGTGGGTACCATTCATCAAGAGGAAAGCCAAGGCTCTGCAAGGCAATGGCAAGTTTCCACAAATCTGTATATTGCGACTCGATTGAAGGGAGGACCGATCCGGTTCTGAAGTTGCAGCTAATTGTAAGGTTATAGCTCATGGCGTGAGGAAGGTGACAACAGGGAGAAAGGACTCTCGAAATTGCTTCGCGAAATAAGCACGGCTCAGTGGCTGCATAAAATGCCAGTGCAACTCTGAAGGTGGCGATGCGTCGATAACTTTGCTTTGGCGTCCTGCTTCGTCGAGGATTTTTTGCAGTCCAGTGTATTCAAAGAAAAATTTTGGCTCCATGGCCGACTCAAAAAATTGGTCGTAAAGTGCCTTTGCCTCTAACAGCAAGCATCCCTGTGACTTAAAGCCATCAAAATCGATGCCTTGAAAATTCCATTCTGTGTAGGGCGCGAAACCAGAAATACGGGCCTGATAAGCTCGCGATACCTCGGACATACTCCAGTTGCGCTTGACCAGCATACCGCCATCCGGCGGACACCTGTCACACCTATCTTTTGTCTTGGCATGTGTCCCAGCCTCCGCAATCGGCGCAGATTTGGCCTTGTCCGCAGATTCGACCTTGTTCTTGTTCACTTCATTGACCGCGACCGCACCGGCACCGGCAACAGCGGCAACACCGAGCGCCCGCAACAGGGCGCCGCCGGCGGCTTCGAGGATGGGAACTGCGAGCGCTGCCATTAATTCTCCCTCAGTCTGGACTTCACCCACGCGATCATGTCGGCGAACCGTTGTTCGACCGGCTGGCCCGGTTTCCTGAGCCAGGCATCGATCGCCGGTTCACGATAAAAATTCGGGGCAAAGGCTTCGTAATAAAGAAACTGGGTAATCGCGCCGCCATCCGTGAAACCCAGCGCTACGGCGTGCGCATACGCGCGTTCGAGGCGGTCCGGCAAACCCCTGTCGCTTGCGAGTTCGGGATGTTCCCTGACGATGTTCTTGCAGACTTGCTTGATGTACTGACGCTTTTCCAGCAGGTCCAGATGCGAGAGCTGTTCTTCGCTCAGTTTAAGCACGAGGCCCTCCCATGCATACTCTGCGGCCATCGTGGATGAAGTGCCATTCGTCGATGAGGTGGACGAACTCGGCGCGCTGCGCGTTGTTCATCGTCTGCATCAGGTTGCCCAGGACGCGCGGATCGTAGAACCGCAGCAGTACCTTGCGGCCATCCGGCAGTTGCGCGTCGAGTTTGAGTTGCAGCAGTTGGCTCAGACCTTCCAGATCGATCGCAGAGACTAACCACGATACCGATGGCAGCGCTTGCTCAAGGTCGTGCAGCGACTGCAACTGGTCAGGCGCCCTGACGACGTCGATGAGCCACGGGCCGGCGTGAGCGAGAGGCTCATCTTCCGTACCGAGAAAAATAGGACGGTTGATGCCGCGCTGATAAACCAGTCGCTGCCCGGTATGCTGTTCATACTGGAAGCCGTCAACCAACGCATAGAGCCATAAGGCAGTGTCAGCCTGTTGAAGGGCCCGGAAGTGCTCGACGATATCCACACTAGCTTCTCACTACCATGGCCGATCCTGCGGCAGCGGCTTTGGCGAGGCACTCCAGGCAGATGGTTGGCGCCTCCTGTGCAACCAGATGACTGGACATGTCGGTCTTTGCGCTGGCAACAGAAGCTGCGCCGTCGGGGCCGGAATGGTTGTCCCACCAGGCCGACGACTGGCCGGCGATCAGCGTCGCACCGCAGGCAGTCTTGTCGCCATGTCGCGCAACGGCTTGGCCGAACCCGGTCAGGTCGTCGGCGCCAGTGGTGATCGCAAATACACCTTTGCATTTCGGGCAGACCGTCAGGTCGCCAACGCGCGCCACGGCTTTGCCATAGACCTCCCACGTCATGTCGCCGCTGATGACGGTACCGCCGTGACTGGTGCGGTCGCCCATGCGAATCAAGGGTTTGCTCATCGATTTCCGTCCGGCTCAAATGTGAAATAGTCTAGCGGCAGAGTAACAAAAAGCCAGCCAGTTTTGTTGTCTGGCAATCACTCCCGCCTGAACCCGGACTTCACCCGCACGAGCACATCCGCGAACCGCTGCTCGACCGGCTGGCCGGGCCGCCGGAGCCAAGAATCGATCGCGGGCTGGCGATAAAAATTCGGGGCCGTCGCTTCGTAGCGGAGGAAGCGGGCGATGGCCTCGAGGTCCGTGAACCCCAGCACCACGGCGTGCGCATACGCGCGCTCGAGGCGGTCCGGCAGGCTGGCGTCGTGGGCCAGTTCCGGGTGGATGTCGATGATGGTTTGGCGGACTTCTGAGAGCAGGTTATCGGACATGGCGTCTCCTCGGTCGACTCGCCATTGTTCCTGCCGCGCTCACGGTATCCGTTGCGTCAACTCAGCTAGTTATCGAATACACTATTCCCGCGACACATTCCCAACCTGAAAGGAGACGGTATGACCATCAAATCGCTCATCGCGCTCGCATGCGCGCTGACCGCAGCCTCCGGCGCCCACGCCGCCGCTCAACTGCAAGCCTCGATGACGCTCGTGGGCCCCGACGGCACCGGCAAACCGATCGGCGCCGTGACGATCGCCGAATCGAAGAGCGGTCTCGTGTTCACGCCGAATCTGACGAACCTGCCGCCCGGGGCGCACGGGTTCCACGTGCATGAGATGGCCAGCTGCGGCACGAACGAGAAGGATGGCAAGAAGGTGCCGGCCGGCGCCGCCGGCGGTCACTTCGATCCGACCGGCGCCAAGCACCATGCCGGCCCGTCCGGCGACGGCCACCTGGGCGACCTGCCGCCGCTCGTCGTCGGGGACAATGGCGGGGCCAGCACGGCCGTGACGGCGCCGCGCCTGACCAAGCTGTCCGAAGTGAAGGGCAAGGCGCTGATGATCCACGCCGGCGGCGACAATTTCTCGGACCAGCCGAAACCGCTGGGCGGCGGGGGCGGCCGCATCGCCTGCGGCGTCATCCAGTAAGGGATTACAACCCCAGCGCCGACAAGCCGGGGTGATCGTCCGGCCGCCGACCCAGCGGCCAGTGAAACTTGCGCTCGGATGCCTGGATCGGCATGTCGTTCAGGCACGCATAGCGCCGCTGCATGAGGCCCATCTCGTCGAATTCCCAGTTCTCGTTGCCGAACGTGCGGAACCAGTTGCCGGAATCGTCGTGCCATTCGTAGGCATAGCGCACGGCGATGCGGTTCCCTTCGAAGGCCCACAACTCCTTGATCAGGCGGTAGTCGAGTTCCTTTTTCCATTTGCGGTCCAGGAAGGGGACGATCTGCTCGCGGCCGGTGACGAATTCCGCGCGGTTGCGCCAATAGCTGTCCGGCGTGTAGGCCAGTGCGACTTTTTCCGGGTTGCGGCTGTTCCAACCGTCTTCCGCCAGGCGGACTTTCTGGATGGCCGTTTCGCGCGTGAACGGGGGGAGTGGGGGACGGGGTTCGATCGTGGACATGAAGGCTCCTTGTGTAAATGAGGTAGACAGGTCTGTATCGTAAGCGAAACCAGCCTGATGCGGCCCATCCATCCAGCTAGTTGATGTAGACAGGTCTGTATCATATACTGGAGTCCCGCACTCCGCCCCCGACCTGACGACCATGGCCCAGTCTTCCGCCCGCGACCGCATCCTCGATACGGCAAAACGCCTGTTCTACCGCGACGGATTCCGCGCCACCGGCATCGACCGGATCGTCGCGGAATCCGGCGTGGCGAAGATGTCTTTGTACCGCCATTTTCCGTCGAAAGACGATTTGATCGCCGCGTTCCTCGACTGGCGCCACGACCACTGGACGTCGTGGTTCACGGCCGCCGTCGACGCCCGGCTCGCGCGCGGGGAAGGGCTGACTGCCGTGGCCGACGCGCTGGACGAGTGGTTCGCGCAAGGCGACTTCCGCGGCTGCGCCTTCATCAATGCCGTCGCCGAGACGGGCGCGGCGGACGATCCCCGCCACCGCGAGCAGGCCGTGCGCCATAAGCGCGAACTGGAGCGCTATCTCGGCGGCGTGGCTGCACGGCTGGGACTGGCGGCGCCGCACCAGGTGGCGGAAGAGGCGCTGCTGTGCGTGGAAGGCATGATCGTGAGGGCGCAGATGGATCCGGGCCCCGGGATCGTCGCCGCGGGCCGGCGCCTGCTCGCGCGGATCGAACGGGGTGCGTAACATTTTCCCATCTCTTTGTTACAATATTTCAATATATGCACACGTTGGGCTCGCGCCGCCTGCTATGATGGGTAGCTGAGCCGCTCCGGCTTGCCTCCGACTATCCACGATATGCCCTGGCCGTTCGATCCTGCATCCCTGGATGACACATCCGCCCGAAAGCCGGGCGACATGGAATTGCAGATGCGGCGCCACCCGTGGGAGACGACGCCCGTCGGTCCCGTCGCGCACTGGCCCTTCAGCCTGAAATTCGCCGTCCGCACGCTGCTCGATTGCCAGCTGCCGATGTACCTCGCCTGGGGCGACGCGTACACGCAATTCTTCAACGATGCCTATGTGCCGATCCTCGGCGCCAAGAAGGACGGGGCGCTGGGCGGCGATGTCCGTGAGACGTGGCCCGAGATCTGGCCGGTGATCGGCCCGATGTGGGCGGGCGTGCTGCAGGGCGAGCCGGTCGGTTCGAGCGACCTCGCCCTGACCATCAACCGCTACGGCTATTTCGAGACCTGCCACTTCGCCTATTCGTACAGCCCCGTCTGTGGCGACGACGGGAACCCCAAGGGCGTGCTGGTGACCTTCGTCGAGACGACGGAGACGGTGCTGGCCGAACGCCGCCGCGCCTTCCAGCTCGAACTGGCGGACATCCTGCGCCGCGAGACGGCGTCCGGTCCGCTGCTGCGGGCGGCGCTGCGCCAGGTCGGTGCGTACGTCGACGATGCCATCGTGACGTATGCGGAGACCAGGCCGGGCATGGATGCGGCCGTGATCCTGGAACAGTGGGACGGCGGCGCGCGCGCGCCGCAGTCCGGC
>NZ_JBKYMO010000149.1:0-12091 GCF_047302915.1 Massilia sp. CT11-108
CGCCTCGGCCCGGACACGCCGCCGCTGGCCCTGTCGCGCGTAGCGGGCCGGCTGTCGGCCAGCGAGACCATCGCGCCGAACGTGGACGACGGCAAGCCGACCTTCGGCGCGCTGGGCCATGCGATCGGCCTGGAAAATTTCTCCGTCGTCACGGAAGGCGGCGTCGTGCTGCCGCCGGCCACCCTGAACGAGTCGTGGCGCCCCGCCACGCGCACCCAGCCGGAACGGTTCGAAGTGCGCGCCGAACAGCTGGACGTGGGCGCGCTGGCTGCGCTGGCCGTGCAACTGCCCATCGCGCCGGCGCACCGCCAGCTGCTGACGGAACTGGCGCCGCGCGGCCGCATCAACGACGCCGACGTCGAATGGCAGGGCCGCTTCCCGCACATCACCGGCTACCGTGCGCGCGGCGACGTCGAGAACCTCGGCATGAATCCGCTGGCGGCGCGCGCCGAGCTCGCCGCAACCGATGGTCACCCGGCCCAGCCCGCGCGCCCCGCGCTGCCGGGTTTCAGGAATCTGTCGGGCCGCATCGACGCGAGCGACCATGGCGGCAGCGTCGACATCGATTCCGACAAGCTCGTGCTGGCGCTGCCGGCCTGGTTCGCCGATCCGGAAATGCCGTTCGATCAATTTGCGCTGCACGCACGCTGGACGCAGCTGGCGGACGAGCAGCTGGCCGTCGACGTCGACAGCCTGAACCTGACCCAGGGCGCGCTGAAGGCGAGCTTGACGGGCCGCCACGTGCTGTCGTTGAAAGCCGGCCAGGGGCCGGGCAATGCCGACTTCACGGGCACGGTCGACAATTTCGAGATCGGCAGCATCGGCCGCTGGCTGCCGCTCGCGACGCCGGAAGGCCTGCGCGAATGGCTGACGGGTGCGCTCCAGGGCGGCATGCTGCACGACGCGCGCCTGCGCCTGCGCGGCGACCTGGCTCACTTCCCGTTCCGCGCCGAGAATGCCGTGCAGCGCGCCAAGGGCGAGTTCCGCGTCGGCGGCCGCATCGAAGACGGCAAGCTCGAGTACGCGCCCAGCCACAAGGCGGCGGACGGCAAGACGCCGCTGTGGCCGCTGCTGGAAAACATCGACGGGTCCATCGTGTTCGACCGCGCCCGCATGGACATCCACGCCGACACGGCACGCACGCAGGGCATCGCCCTGTCGAACGTGAAGGCCGTGATCCCCGAGCTGGGCATCCACGAGATGATGCTCGACATCGACGGCACGGCCGCCGGCCCGCTGCCCGAGTTCCTGCACTACGTGGCGGCCAGCCCCGTGCTCGAATGGATCGGCCATTTCACCGAGGACACCAAGGGGACCGGCCCGGCGAAGCTGGGCCTGAAGCTGCACCTGCCGCTCGCCAGCCTGCACGATGCGAAGGTGCAGGGCGCGCTGCAATTGCAGAACAACGAGGTCGTGCTGTTCCCCGACCTGCCGCCGATCGAGGCCGCGCTGGGCCGCATCGAGTTTTCCGAACACGGCGTGAACCTGAACGGCGTGGGCGCCAGCTTCCTCGGCGGGCCGCTGCAATTGTCCGGCGGCACCCAGCGCGACGGCAGCATCCAGATCCGCATGGCCGGCAGCGCCACGGCCGAGGGCATGCGCCAGACGCGTTCCCTGCCGGCGCTGCAGCGCCTGGGCAATAAACTGTCCGGCGGCGCGCGCTTCGGCGGCACCGTCACGGTGAAGGACCGCCAGACCCAGATCATCCTCGACACCAACCTGGCCGGCCTCGGCATCGAACTGCCGGCGCCGCTGAACAAGCCCGCCCCGGACGCGCTGCCGCTGCACTTCGTCCTCACGGGCCAGCCGACGGGGACGGACGGCGTCGGCCACGACGACATCCGCATCCAGCTGGGCAATATCGCCGCCGCGAAATACGTGCGCGAGCGCCAGCCCCACGGCCCGTGGATCGTCAAGCGGGGCGGCATCGGCGTCAACGTGCCGGCGCCCGAGCCGGACAGCGGCATGATGATCAACGTGAACATGAAAGCGCTGAACGTCGACCGCTGGCTTGCCGCGGCGGCCGACATCGCCGGGCCGGGCGAGGCGGCGCCGGCTGCGTCCACTGAAACCGGCGGCGGCATGGCCCAGTACGTCGTGCCTGACATCGTGGCCGCCCGTGCCGGCGAACTGATCATCGGCGAGCGGGCGCTGCGCGACGTCGTCGTCGGCGCCACGCACCAGAACAATACGTGGCAGGCCAGCATCGATTCGCGCCAGGTCGTCGGCTACGTCACGTGGGCCGAATCGGGCCAGGGCCTGGGCAAGGTGACGGCGCGCCTGGCGTCGCTCGTGATCCCGGAATCGTCCGCGAACGAAGTCAAGGACCTGCTCGAATCGAACAAGGGCGCCAGCGCCAGCATCCCGGCCCTCGACATCGTGGCCGACCGCTTCGAGCTGTTCAACAAGCAGTTCGGCCGCCTGGAACTCGTGGCCAGCAATGCGCAGGCGCTGGCCGGACGCGAATGGCGCATCGAAAAGCTGGCGCTGACGAATCCGGACGGCCAGCTGAAGGCGAACGGCCGCTGGCTCACGCGCGACGGCAAGAGCAACACGGCGCTCAATTTCACGCTCGACATCAGCGACGCCGGCCGCCTGCTGGATCGCCTGGGCTTCCCGGAGACGCTGCGCCACGGCAAGGGCTCGCTGTCCGGCGACATCTCCTGGGCCGGCCTGCCGTACTCGCTCGACATTCCGAGCCTGTCGGGCCAGATCCAGATGAATGTCGAGGATGGCCAATTCCTCAAGCAGGATCCTGGTGCCGCGAAGCTGTTGGGCGTGCTGAGCCTGCAGATGCTGCCGCGCATGCTGAAGCTCGACTTCCACGACGTGTTCTCGGAAGGCCTCGCCTTCGACGGCATCACGGCGAACGCGATGATCACACGCGGCGTCGTGCGCACGGACAATCTCAAGATGCATGGCGTGGCGGCGACGGTGCTGATGGACGGCACGGCCGACATCGCGCACGAATCGACGAACCTGCACGTCGTCGTGATCCCGGAATTCAATCTCGGCACCAGCTCGCTCGTGTACGGCCTCGCGGTGAACCCCGTGATCGGCCTCGGCAGCTTCCTGGCCCAGCTGTTCCTGCGCGCGCCCGTCATGAAGGCGCTGACTTACCACATGCAGGTGACGGGACCGTGGAAGTCGCCGCACATCGTCAAGCTGGACAATTCGCCGGCCGTGAACGCCGCCGCCGAGAAAGCGGCCGCGCAGGACCGCAACAAGGACAAGAAGGGAAGCAAATGAAGACGATCGTCGCTGCCGTACAGATGGTGTCCACGCCCAACGTGGACGAGAACATTGCCACCGCGCGCCGTTTGATCGCGGACGCCGCCGCGCGCGGCGCGCAACTGGTCACGCTGCCGGAATACTGGCCCATCATGGGCATGACGGACACGGACAAGGTCGCCCGCGCGGAACAGCCGGGCCACGGCCCCATCCAGGATTTCCTGGCCGGACAGGCGCGCGAGCATGGCATCTGGCTCATCGGCGGCACCTTGCCCCTCGTGTCCGGCGACGCCGGGCGCGTGCTGAACACGACGCTCGTCTACGATCCGGCCGGGCAACATGTCGGCCGCTACGACAAGATCCACTTGTTCGGTTTTAATAAAGGCAGCGAATCGTACGACGAGGCCCGCACCATCGTACCGGGCGAGACGGTCGGCGGCTTCGACGCGCCGTTCGGCAAGGTCGGCCTGGCCATCTGCTACGACCTGCGCTTCCCGGAACTGTTCCGCGCGATGGGCGATTGCGCGTTGATCGTCGTGCCGGCCGCGTTCACGCACACGACGGGCCTCGCCCACTGGGAAGTGCTGCTGCGCGCCCGCGCCATCGAAAACCAGTGCTACGTGCTGGCCTCCGCACAAGGCGGCACGCACGTGAACGGCCGCCGCACGTTCGGCCACAGCATGCTGATCGACCCGTGGGGCGAGGTGAAGGACGTGTTGCCGGAAGGCGAGGGCGTCGTCAGCGGCGCGATCGATCCCGGCTACATCGCGAAGGTGCGCGAGAGTTTGCCGGCACTGAAACACCGCAAACTTTAAGGTATGGCACAATGCCCCATCCCTATCAGAAAGACCTGACGCAATGACTCCATTCGAACCGAATCTCTCCTCCCTCGCTGTCGCGCGCGACGTCCTGTTGACGCCATTCGGCCTCGACGAAGGCAAGCTGATCACGACGCTGGGGACCATGTTCACGCACAAGGTCGACTATGCCGACCTGTATTTCCAGTTCACCAAGAGCGAAGGCTGGAGCCTGGAAGAGGGCATCGTCAAGAGCGGCAGTTTTTCGATCGACCAGGGCGTCGGCGTGCGTGCCGTGTCGGGCGACAAGACCGCTTTCGCTTACTCCGACGAAATTTCGCAGGCCGCCCTGCTGGACGCCGCCGCGGCCACGCGCACGATCGCCCGCGCGGGCGCCGGCCGCGTGAAGGTTGCAGCGAACGTCCAGCCGTCCGGCGGCCGCTCGCTGTACCTGCCGCATGACCCGCTGGCCTCGCTCGACGCCACCGCGAAAGTTGCGCTGCTGGAGCGTGTCGAAAAGATCGCGCGTGCAAAAGACCCGCGCGTCGTGCAGGTGATGGCCGGCCTGGCCGGCGAGTACGACGTCGTGCTCGTCGTGCGCAGCGACGGCGTGCTGGCGGCCGACATCCGTCCGCTCGTACGCGTGTCCGTCACCGTCATCGCCGAGCAGAACGGCCGGCGCGAGATGGGCTCGTCGGGCGGCGGCGGCCGTTACGATTACAACTATTTCAGCGACGAACTGCTGGAGAAATACGCCAGCGAAGCCGTGCAGTCGGCTCTCGTGAACCTGGAAGCGCGTCCGGCCCCGGCCGGTCCGATGACCATCGTGCTCGGCCCTGGCTGGCCCGGCGTGCTGCTGCACGAAGCCGTCGGCCACGGCCTCGAAGGCGACTTCAACCGCAAGGGCTCGTCCGCGTATGCCGGCATGATCGGCCAGCGCGTCGCCGCGAAGGGCGTGACCGTCGTCGACGACGGCACGCTGCAGGACCGCCGCGGGTCGCTGAACATGGACGACGAGGGCAACCCGACCCAGTGCACGACCTTGATCGAAGACGGCATCCTGAAGGGCTATATCCAGGACACGATGAACGCGCGCCTGATGAAGATGCCGGTGACGGGCAATGCGCGCCGCGAATCGTTCGCCCACCTGCCGATGCCGCGCATGACGAACACGTACATGCTGGCCGGCGACAAGGACCCGGCCGAGATCCTGGCTTCGGTCAAGAACGGCCTGTACGCGGTGAACTTCGGCGGCGGCCAGGTCGACATCACGAACGGCAAGTTCGTGTTCTCGGCCAGCGAGGCCTACATGATCGAGGACGGTAAAGTGACGTACCCGGTGAAGGGCGCGACCCTGATCGGCAACGGTCCGGACACGATGAACCGCATCTCGATGATCGGCAACGACATGCGCCTGGACTCGGGCGTGGGCGTGTGCGGCAAGGAAGGCCAGAGCGTCCCGGTGGGCGTGGGCCAGCCGACCTTGCGCATCGACGGCGTGACCGTCGGCGGTACGGCGTAAGGCCTCGCCGCATCGCGCTGGCCTCCGCCTTCGCCGCCTTCTCTACCATAGCGCCCGCCCCGTGCGGGCGTTTGTTCTTCCGGTTTTTGTCGCTGCACTCGTCGCGTCCACGCAGTCCTGGTGCGCCGCGGCCGACGAACACACGAACGTCGCCACCCGCTTCGGGCCGGTGGAGACGCAGCCCGGCGCCGACCGTTCCGACATCCGCTTCCGCGGCGCATCGCTGGGGCAGGTCGACGGCAATGCGAGCCTCGTCAAGCTGACCGTGCGGGACGATGCCGACTACGTGCTCGTCGCTGCGGCGTTGCCCGGTCCGCAGTGCCGGCACCGCTTCACCCTGCCGCGGATCGGGCCGGGCGATGAAGCGACGATGTCGCAACCGTTCGGCGATTGCCTGAGCGGGTTCGGCGCCCGTCGTGCACGCGACTAGCTGGTCGTCCAGCTGGCGCAGGAGGGCACGCGCCGATGCGGACGCCATCGGAGCCGGCCTTGTGACACACTGGTTCCGACCGATCATCATCGCAAGGAGCGCGACATGGCCAACGATCAAGCACAGCAACCAGGCGCACAGCCGCCTCGGACCAACGCACAGCAGCCCGACGCGGCGGCGCCCGCACCGCAGCAACCCCCCGACTTCGACGGCCTCGAGGGCAAGAAGCCCGAAGAGCTGACGCCGGAAGAGCTGCGGCTGATGGCCGACACGATGCCCGGCGAAGGGCCCGGGGACTAGAACGAGTAGCGCGCCCCCAGCGTATAAAAGCGTCCGCGCGCACCCTCGTAGTCGAGCGGGTTGTACGCCTGCGCGCCGTAGGTAAGCGGGTCGAGCGGCGCGATCTTGTCGAACAGGTTCTGGACCGAGCCGAACACTTCCCAGCGCTGCTGCGGCTTCCAGCGCACCACCAGGTCGACCGTCGTGAACGACGCCAGTTCGCAACCGTTCGGGGCGTCGGCGCCGTTGGCGAAGGTCACGGCGCAACCGCTCGGGTCGCCCCGGAAGAAGCGGTTTTCCAGCACGCCGCGGTAGTTCACGTTGGCCGATACGCGCAGGTTGTTGCGGTCCCAGCCGAAGCGCATGTTGACACGGTCGGCCGGCGTGCCCGTGCAGTTCGTCACGTCGCAGTTGCCGTGCGTGCCCGCGAATTCGCGCGACGTACCGTCCCGTTCGGTGCGCAGCCATTCGAAGATGTGCGTGTACTTCACGTCGAACGTGGCATTGCCCCAGGCCTCCGGCAGGCGGTGGTTGTAGCGCGCGTCCACGTCGAGGCCGCGCACCTTGCTCTGGGCGGAGTTGACGTAGCGGGTCAGCACGGCCGTGATCTGGCCCGGGTCGCCCGGGATGCCGCTCACGCTGCCCGGGTCGCGCGCCACGCTGCCGGCAGCGATGGCGGCGTCGACCTGTTCCTGGTTGATCTCGTTCTTGCGCTTGATCTTCCAGTAGTCCACGGAGATGCTCGTGCGCGGCAGCGGGTCCCAGATGACACCCAGCGTGTAGCTCTTCGACCGTTCCGGCGACAGGTTCGGGTTGGGCGACGTGATCAGCGCCACCGATGCCGGGTTGCAGGCGTTCGTCACGCCCAGTGCGCAGCGCACGGGGTCGGCCGCGGTGGAGAACGCGGCCAGGCCGCCGACGCCGTTCTCGGCCGGACTCGGCGCGCGGAAGCCCCGCGCGAACGTGCCGCGCAGCGCAAATTCGCGCACCGGCGTCCACTTCAGGCCGAACTTCGGCGTGTACGAACTGCCGACGTCGGTGAAGTGGTCGTAGCGCAGCGCGGCCGACGCTTCCACGTTGAACGGCAGCGGCGCGAGGCCTTCGCCGTACAGCGCGAACACGTTGCGGGCGCCGGAATACGCGGAATAGCCCAGGCCGATGACATTGCCCCGTTCCGTGCCGGTGGTGGGCAGCAGTTCCGTCATCTCGTGGCGGAACTCGGTGCCCAGCGCCAGGCCCAGGTTGCCGGCCAGCCAGGGGATGCCGCTGTATTCGCGCGTGGCCTTGAAGTCGATCTGGCCGATCTTCGTGTTGGCCCTGTTGCCGATGGTGGGCGACAGCGCGGCGTACACGGCGGGCGAATTCACGCCCGCGTTCTCGGCGATGCGCCAGACGGTACCCAGCGGTAGCGCCGCATAAGCCGGGCTGTTCGCCGCCGCCGCCGCGATGTTGGCGGGCGTGGGATCGAGCAGGGCGAAGGCGACGTCGCGCTGCAGGAAACCGTTCTGGTTGTTGTTGACGTGGTTGTGCGAGAACAGCAGGGACGAGTCCCAGTCCCAGCCGTAGTGCGTGCCCCTGGCGCCGCCGAGCCAGCGCAGGAAGTTGGAATCGATGCTGGACTTGCGCGGCCCGACGTCGGCAGCCAGGTAGCGGATCCGCGCGGCCGTGCCGAAATACGGGTTGTCCGGATGGTTCGCACCGAGCTGGACGACGGCATTGTTCACGGGCCCGCCTGGGAAGCCCACGGAGGCGCTGACGGAGGAGGGCGTCGTGGCGGTGTCCGTCTGGCTCGTGTACCAGTTGAACTCGCTGTACAGCTGGAGCGACGGGTCCAGCTGCATCGTGCCGCGCAGGAAGAAGCTCAGGTTTTCCTGCTTCGGCTCGATCTGGTTGTACTGCATCGAGGCGTCGATCAGGCAGCCGCCGCCGGGATCGCCCTGCGGGTGGCTCGTGAAGTTGGAACAGGCCGCGCCGGGGAAGGTGCGGGTGAAGCCGGGGCCCGCCAGGTTGCCGCGGTTGTAGTAATTGGTCGGGTCGGCCGGATTGCGCACGTTGCCGTTGATGGCGTTGCCGGCCGTGCCGGTGCCGGGCAGGATGGCGCCGGTACCGCCGAGCGCCTGGTCGGCCGAATAGCCCCAGCGGCGCAGGTCGTTGCGGCCGATCCAGTCGCGGTCCGCGCGGTCGCGGTACCAGATCTCGTCGAACTTCTTGTACTCGATGCTGAACAGGACGTTGTAGCGGTCGGTGTCGAGGCTGCCGACGCCCTTGGTGAAGGCGACGTTCGTGCGCTTGCCGTCCCAGTCGTTGGTGGCGCCGCGCGAGAAGCGCACCGTGTTGCCCTGGAAGTCGCGGCGCAGGATGATGTTGACGACGCCGGCGATGGCGTCCGAACCGTAGATGGCGGACGCGCCGTCCTTCAGCACCTCGACGCGCTCGACGGCATCCGTCGGGATCACGTTCAGGTCCGTGAACTGCTTCTGGCCATCGTCGGCGAGGCCGTACGGGGCCATGCGGCGGCCGTTCAGCAGCACGAGCGTGGACGCCGCGCCCAGGCCGCGCAACGAGATGCCCGAGGCGCCGGCGGCGAAGCCGTTGCCGAAGGTGGTGGGCACGGAACCCTGGTTGTCGACGGCCAGCGTCTGCAGCAGCTCGGCCACGGTGGCCTTGCCGGAACGCTCGATGTCGGCGCGGTTGACGGTGATCACGGAGGACGCCGTTTCGGCCTCGGAGCGGCGGATGTTCGAGCCGGTGATCTCGACGCGCGGGACGGGTTTCGGTGCGACTTCCTGGGCCGGCGCCGGCAGCGCGAGGATCGTGAGGCCGATGGCGCCCCCGCCCGCGAACAGGCGTCGGATCGTTCGGGATATCGGGGTTTCAGTCATGTCCAGACTCCAATGCGATGAGGGATGGTCGACCCGGTGCGCATCAATCCGGGGCTCGTTGCGACTTTTGCATCTTGCATAAAGCGGCAACTGACATCTCTCAAGCGTGTCCGGCACAGCGGAAAAGATGTCGGGTTGATGCAACCGATCGCCTGTATAGGCAACCGTAACCGACAGATCACAGGCCAAATAAAGTCTTGCCAACGTCGCAGCAATGTTGTTATAGTCAATCGACTACTTCGGAATCTCTCCATGCGCCACGCCGTTTTCTTTACCTTTTATTTTTGGTTTAGCCATTCCAGCCCGACGGCGGTGGAGTAGCGGCAGGTTCACGCAGCAACAGAACAGAGTCCGACACAAGAATCCAAAAGACCGCCGAGCTGGCGGTCTTTTTTTTTACGCCCCAGAATTTAACCAGATCAAGAACGGAGAACTGCAATGCCTCGCACCGACGACTTACGCATCCGCGAAATGAAGGAACTGACGCCGCCCTCGCACCTGATCCGCGAATTCCCGGTGACCCCGGAAGCGGAACAGGTCGCGTCGCAGGCGCGCATGGCGCTGCATCGCATCCTGCATGGGCAGGACGACCGCCTGATGGTCGTGATCGGCCCGTGCTCGATCCACGATCCGAACGCCGCGATGGAATATGCCCGCCGCCTCGTCGAGCAGCGTCACCGCTTCGCCGGCGAGCTGGAAGTGATCATGCGCGTGTACTTCGAGAAGCCGCGCACGACGGTCGGCTGGAAGGGCATGATCAACGACCCGTACATGGACAACAGCTTCCGCATCAACGACGGCCTGCGCATGGCGCGCGAACTGCTGCGCGACATCAATGAACTGGGCCTGCCGGCCGGCACCGAATTCCTCGACGTGATCAGCCCGCAGTACATCGCCGACCTGATCAGCTGGGGCGCGATCGGTGCGCGCACGACGGAATCGCAGGTGCACCGCGAGCTGGCGTCCGGCCTGTCGTGCCCGGTCGGCTTCAAGAATGGCACCGACGGCAACATCAAGATCGCGGCCGATGCGATCAAGGCCGCGTCGCAGCCGCACCACTTCCTGTCCGTGACGAAGGGTGGCCACTCGGCGATCGTGTCGACCGCGGGCAACGAGGACTGCCACATCATCCTGCGTGGCGGCAAGGCGCCGAACTATGACGCGGCCAGCGTCGAGGACGCCTGCAAGCAGCTCGCCGCCAACGGCCTCGCGAGCCGCCTGATGATCGACGCGTCGCACGCCAACAGCAGCAAGAATCCGCAGAACCAGGTGCCCGTGTGCGCGGACATCGGCAGCCAGATCGCGGCGGGCGATACGCGCATCGTCGGTGTGATGGTCGAGTCGCACCTCGTCGGCGGCCGCCAGGACCTCGTGCCGGGCAAGGAACTGACGTACGGCCAGTCCGTCACCGACGGCTGCATCGACTGGGAGACCAGCATCGCCGTGCTGGAAAACCTCGCCGCCAGCGTGCGCGCACGCCGGTTGCGCGACGACGCCTGAAGGGCGGCCAAATAGGTCTTGCCAACGGGAAGCAGCCACTCCAGAATCGGTATGTACATGGTCATACTTGAAGGAGCGGCATGGCTTCCAACGAAGGTGAAATCGGCGCCTGGGAACGCGCGGCCCAGGCGGCACTGAAGGGCGCCAATCCGCGCCTCGCGGCGCAGCTGTGGCAGCGCATCCTGGAGCAGGTGCCGACGCACGGTCCGGCACTGCTCGGCATGGCGCAGCTGCATTACCGGTCCGGCGCGCTGCCGGAGGCGCGGGCGCTGCTCGAGCGCCTCGTCGCCGCTGACGGACGCGACAAGCAGCAGTGGATCAACCTCGCCGTCGTTTGCATGGCCCAGCGCGACGAGGCGCGCGAGGAAGAGGCGATCCGCGGCGCGCTCGTGCTGGAACCGACCGACCTCGTCGCGCTGATCCTGCGTGCCGGCCTGCTCACGCGCCAGGGCAAGCGCCGCCGCTGCAGCAACTGCCGCCCGAACTGCGCCCGGCCGTGCAGGACGCCATGGCCTACCGCGAACAGTACGACACCGATTTCGGCCGCTTCCTCGACGACCACATGGCACCCCTGTTGCGCGACCTGCGCGGGGAGCGCGTGCAGCGCTTCACGGAGTCGCTCGACATCATGCTGGGCCGCAAGCGCCGCTACGAGCCCCAGCCCGCGCTGTTCCACTTCCAGGGCCTGGCGCCCGTCACTTTCTTCGACCGCGCGGACTTTCCGTGGCTCGACGCGTTCGAGCGCGAACTTGACGCGATCCGCGCGGAATTCCTCGCCGCGCAGGCCGGCGCCGAAGGTTTTACGCCTTACATGCAGTATGGCGACGACCAGCCGCTGCGCCAGTGGGCCGATCTGAACAACTCGCTGCGCTGGAGCGCCTTCCACCTCGTCGAAGCCGGCAAGGTCAACGACGCGAATGCGCGGCGCTGCCCGCACACGATGGCGCTGCTGGCGGGTGCGCCGCAGCCGGACCAGCCGGGCCGCACGCCCGTCGCGATGTTTTCCGTGCTCAAGCCGAAGACGCGCATCCCGCCGCACTGCGGCGTCAGCAACGTCCGCGTCGTCACGCACGTGCCGCTCGTCGTGCCGCCGGGCTGCGGCTTCCGCGTCGGCAACGACGTGCGCGCGTGGGAGGAGGGCAAGGCATGGGTGTTCGACGACACGATCGAGCACGAGGCGTGGAACGACAGCGATGCTCCCCGCGCGATCCTGATGTTCGACATCTGGCATCCGCATCTGACGGGGCCGGAACGTGCCCTCGTGACGGCGATGAGCGACGGCATGAACGCGTTTTCGGCGGACGAAGGCAGCTTCGGGTTGTAATCTTCAAAAAGAAAACCGCCCCCCCCCCCCCCCCCCCGGGGGGGGGTTTTTAAAAAAAACCGCCCCCCCCCCCGCGGGGGCAGGGGGGGGGGGGGGGGGGGGGGGTGAAAAAAAAGAGGGGGGGGG
>NZ_JBKYMO010000150.1:0-12052 GCF_047302915.1 Massilia sp. CT11-108
CGCGCGCCTGGAAGCGCAGATGGAAAAGGGCGACGTCGACCTCGCGGTGCTGACGCCGGAAGGCATCGCGGAGTCTCTCCGTTCGCGTCCGCTGTTCGAGGAGCGCTACGTCTTCATCGCGCGGCGCGGCCACCCGGCGCTGCGCCGGCCGCTGGATACGGCGCGGTTCTGCGAACTGGAACACGTGATGGTCTCGCCGCGCGGCGGCAGCTTTACCACGCCGGTCGACGAGGTGCTCGATGCGCAGGGCCTGCGGCGCCGCGTCGTCGTGTCGGCGTCGACGTTCCACTCGGTGCTGGACCTGGTCGAACGCTCCGACCTCGTCGCCCTCGTGCCGGCCCGCATGGTGGAAGGGCGTCCCAATCGCCTGCGCGTGCTGGAACCGCCGCTGCCGGTTCCCGGCTTCGCCATCCGCATGGCCTGGCATAACCGCAACCACGGCGACGCGGCGCAGCGCTGGGTGCGGGAGCAGCTGGTGGCGTTTGCGCGCGAGGCGCCGCGTTTCGGACATCCAAAATAAAAAAACGGATTCACATTACATGAATCCGTTTTCTTTTTATTGCGGTTGAAACGCCCACGCTATCTGCGTGGTGCATTTCGGCAATTAATCAGACCGATTAAATAGCGCGGATATTTCCGGCTTTTTCGCCCTTGGGGCCGGTCGAGCGCACGAACGAGACGCGCTGGTTTTCGGCAAGGCTCTTGAAACCTTCCGATTGAATGTCCTGGAAATGGGCGAACAGGTCGCCGCCGCCTGCGTCAGGCGTAATGAAGCCGAAGCCTTTGGAATCGTTGAACCATTTCACGGTGCCGGTTTGAGTAGTCATTTTGTTTCAGTCCTTAAAGTTGCTTTGGGCAAGACGCCCGGAATGCAGTACGACCAAGAGAGTAAGGAGGAAATCAAACAGGACCGCCGGGAGGCGAACGGGAGAGAAAGACCAACAATAACAACGACTTGATGTAGTGCCAGAAGAAAGATACAGGACTTTCCCGAATTCACCTAATTATTTCGGATTTATTTTCGATAGGCAGGTTTTGTCGAATTATCCATTGGGTGGGGAATAACGCTGTTATTATCATTTACCCCTTCGATGCGAATGTCGCGGAATCGGGTAATACAAGGTTATTTATGACAACGAGGCAATATAGGCTTGCCGATTTCATACGCGACAATATGGAAGCGATCCTGCAGGAATGGGAGAATTTTGCGCGCACGATCGAACCGCCGGCCTTGACGATGGATGACGAAGAGCTACGCGATCACGCGCGCCTGATGCTGCTCACCTTCGCGGACGATCTCGGCTGCCACCAGTCCGACCGGGAGCGTATCGCCAAATCCAGGGGGCAGGGCAAGCACGACGGCGAGGAAACGGCCGCCGAAGCGCATGCCCAGGCCCGCCTGTTGTCCGGCTATACCGTCGTGCAACTGGTGTCCGAGTACCGCGCCCTGCGCTCGAGCGTGCTGGCGTTGTGGCGGGACGCGGCGCCCGGGAGTCGCGCCACGGACATGGGCGACATGGTGCGCTTCAACGAGGCGGTCGACCAGGCCCTGGCCGAGTCGGTGGCGCGGTATGAGCAACTGGTCAAGCAATCGCAGAACATGTTCCTCGCGATCCTCGGCCACGATCTGCGCAATCCGCTGGGCACGCTGGTCAGCGGGGCGAGTTTCGTCATGCAGGCAACCGATATCCCGCCGAAGTACATCCTCGTGGCGACACGGATGTTCAGCAGCGCCAAACGCATGAGCAAGCTGGTCAACGACCTGATCGACTTCACCCGCACCCATCTGGGGCCGGGCATGCCGATCCGCGTCCGGCAGGGCAGCATGGTGTCGGTGTGCCGGCAGGTGGTCGATGAATTGCGCACCTTCCATCCGGAGCGGTGGATCGAACTGGACGTGCCGCCCCTGCTGGATGCCGTGTTCGACGACGGCCGCGTCGCACAGATGCTGTCCAACCTCATCGGCAATGCCATCCAGTACGGCGACAAGAATGCCCCGATCCGGGTCGGCCTGACCGCCACCGACGACGATATCATCCTTGCCATCAATAACCAGGGCCCGCCGATCCCGCCCGACAAGGTGTCGACCGTGTTCGAGCCCCTCGTCCGCGTCGCCGCCCGCATCGGCAGCGACCAGGCCGAGCACACCAGCCTCGGTATCGGCCTGTTCATCGCGCGCGAAATCGTGCACGCCCATGGTGGGCAGATCCATGTCGCGTCGAATGCGGAGGATGGCACGACCTTCACGGTGACGCTGCCGCGGCGCGCGCAGGATCGGCGGTTGGCCGACGGCCCGTCCAGCAACGCCTGAGCGGCATTTGCATAATTGCTGTATCGTGTGTCCACGCGTCCCGGATTGTTGTCCTCCTTGCCATGCCCTTCGGGGCGGTCCTGTCTAGCTCTCTTCCGTCATCAAGCTTTGCTGCCGTTGCACGACCCGCGATGGGACGGGCGACTTCTCCGTGCCGCGTATCACCAAGACAACCATAAGGCTGAAACAGAACTGCGATGAATGAAGAATCCTACGATATGGATGATGCAGTGGCGGCCATCGAAGCACTCCATGACGCGCTTGCGTGCGATCTGGAGGAGCTGGAAACGCGTATCCGCGCACTGGGGCATTCCGTTCTCCTCGTGCCGGAACCCGGCAACCCGGAAGTGTCCGAATTTTTCGAAGCGCGCGCATCCCTGCACAGCGGCCTGGCCAGTATTGCCGAGGTATTGGCATGGATCCAGTTGAAAACCGAAGAAGATCCCGAAGGTGAAGTCGCCACCGCCCTCCAGCCTCTGCCGAAGCTGCGCGGATGCGTGATCCATTAATTTGACTGGAGAAAACAATGAGTAAAAGCCAGGACGCGAAAAAGTCCACGAAGAAGGAACCGGCCAAGACCGCAAAGGAAAAGAAGGCGGACAAGAAAGTCAAGAAGGAAGAGAAAAAGCGCCAGCAATGACGCTGTCGCCGCGCCGTCCGGCCTGACGGACGCGCTCAGCCCGGGCTCTCGCCCAGCCCAGGCTCTCGCTCAGCCCAAGCTCTCGATATACTGCCCGTCCACCTGCGCGCAATACTCCGCGCAGGCCGCGCGCACCGCAGACGCCGCCGCATGCACCGCCACGGGCGCGTTCGTGCGCCGGCTCATCGACACGATGATCGGCGGCGGCACGGGCTGCAGCGGCACCTCCATGAATTCGCCGTTCTCGAGATGGCTACTGACGAACAGCCAGGGAATCGCGGCCACGCCGAAGCCGTTGCGGATCAGCTGGATGATGGCGGCCACGGACGGCGAACAGGTGATGCGCGTCTGTTCCAGCGGCACCGCGCTCAGGTTGGCGAGCCGGGTGACGATGTCTTCCAGCATCCGGTGCGGCTGCGTGCCGCGCCCGAACGTCAGGATCGGGAATTGCAGCAGGCGTTGCGCCAGGCCTTCGCGCTGCGGTGCCAGCAGGCCCGCGCGCGCGATCCAGCGCACGGGATAGACGGCCAGCGGCTCGGACGTGATCTCGCTGCTGTTCACGCCTTCGATGCCGACCACCAGGTCGAGCTCTCCCGCCAGTAAACGTTTTTCCAGCGTCGTGCTCATGTCCACGACGAGATCGATTTCCAGCTCCGGGAAACTGGCGTTCAGCTGGCGTACGGAATGCGCGAGCCAGCTGTGCACCACCGTCTCGATCACCCCCAGCCGCAGCCGGCCCCGCACCGCGCTTTCCGTGCGCGCCGCCTCGCGCAGGCGCCGCGTCGCGTCCACGACGGCCTTCGCGTGGTTCAGCAGGTAGTCCGCGTTCGGCGTCAGCCGGAATTCGCGCGTGCTGCGGTCGATGAGTTCCGTCTGCAGTTCTTCTTCCAGTGCCTTGATCCGCAGCGAGATCGCCGCCGGCGTCGCATGCATGGCGCGGGCCGTCGCGCGGACGCTGCGCAGCTGGGCAAGGGTGATCAGGGTTTCGAGGAAACGTGTATTCATGGCGTCAAGAATACTTTATGCATGAGGGGAACGGATCAAAAGCGCGTTTAGGAAAACTTAACACATGCGGTAAAAATAAGTGGTTTGGCGGAAACGGACGATGCATCTATGCTTGTTTCCATGTCATTACCACGCGAGAAATCCATGAAACCGATCCAGTTCCGTCGCCTGGTCCGCGCGGGCGAATTCCGCAAGCCGACCGCCGGCGTCTGCGGCGGCTATGCCCAGGCCAATCTCGTCATCCTGCCGGACGCGCATGCCCATGATTTCCTGCGCTTCGCCCAGCGCAATCCGAAAGCCTGTCCGCTGCTCGCGGTTGGCGAGCCGGGCGCGTGGAACGTGCCGGCGCTCGGCGCGGATCTCGACCTGCGCACCGATGTCCCGGCCTATTACGTGTACCGCGACGGCGAGCTGGCGGAAGCGCCGGTGTCGCTGGAAGGCCTGTGGCGCGACGACCTGGTCGCGTTCGCGATCGGCTGTTCGTTCTCGTTCGAGGAAATGCTGCTGGCCGCCGGCATCCCGCTGCGCCACATCGAACAGGGCCGGAACATCGCCATGTACCGCACGAACATCCCGAACGCGGCGGCGGGGCCGTTCGGCGGGAACATGGTCGTGTCCATGCGCCCGTTGAAGGCGCAGGACGCGATCCGCGCGATCCAGATCACGAGCCGCTACCCCGCGATCCACGGGGCACCGGTGCACCTGGGCGACCCGCGCCTCATCGGCATCGCCGACCTGGCGCGGCCCGACTACGGCGACGCGGTCGAGGTCATGGCGGACGAGATTCCCGTGTTCTGGGCCTGCGGCGTCACGCCGCAGGAGGCGATCCGGGCGGCGCGCCTGCCGTTCGTGATCACCCATCGCCCGGGCTACATGCTGGTGACCGACATACCCAACGCTTCGCTGGCGACGCTGTAAAAAAACAAACCCACAAACGGAGACGACATGAACACACAAGAACTCGCGCAGGAGCGCGCGGAGGATACGAGCCATTTCGGCTGGCTGCGCCAGCTCACGAAAACGGAGCGCCGCACCTTCATCGGCTGCAAGGTCGGCTACGCGCTGGACGCGATGGACACGCAATTCCTCAGCTTCGTCATTCCCACGCTGATCGCGACCTGGGGCCTGTCGAAAGGCGACGCCGGCCTGATCGGCACCGTCACGCTGCTCACGTCGTCGCTCGGCGGCTGGCTGGCCGGCATCCTGTCGGACCGCATCGGCCGCGTGAAGACGCTGCAGCTGACGATCCTGTGGTTCGCGCTGTTCACGGTGCTGAGCGGCTTTGCCCAGACCTTCGACCAGCTGCTCGTGACGCGCGGCCTGATGGGCTTCGGCATGGGCGGCGAATGGACGGCCGGCGCGATCCTGATGGGTGAGGTCATCCGCGCGAAGGACCGCGGCAAGGCGGTCGGCATGGTGCAGGCCGGATGGGCCCTCGGCTGGGGCGTCTCGGCGCTGCTGTACGCGCTGATGTTCTCGCTGCTGCCCCCCGAACTGGCGTGGCGCTCGCTGTTCCTGCTGGGGATCCTCCCCGCCATCTTCGTCATCTACATCCGCCGCTTCGTGGAAGAGCCGGACGTGTTCCTGGCCGAGCAGCGCCGCGGCGCACAAGCGGAGCAGGCGAAGTTCACCGAGATCTTCTCGCCGCAGATGCTGTCGACGACCGTGCGCGCCGTGCTGCTGACGACCGGCGCGCAGGGCGGCTACTACGCGATCACGACCTGGCTGCCCACGTTCCTGAAGACGGAACGCCACCTGACGGTGCTGGGCACCGGCGGCTACCTGGCGATGGTCATCGCCGGCTCGTACGTCGGCTACATCGTCAGCGCCTACCTGACGGACCGCCTGGGCCGCAAGCGCAACTTCATCCTGTTCGCGGTCGGCTCGCTGGCGATCGCGCTGGCCTACACCCGGCTCCCGGTCACCGATAACGTGATGCTGCTGCTCGGCTTCCCGCTCGGCTTCCTCGTCTCCGGCGTCTTCAGCGGCATGGGCGCGTTCCTGACCGAGCTGTTCCCGACCCGCATGCGCGGTTCGGGCCAGGGTTTCTGCTACAGCATGGGGCGCGCGATCGGTTCGCTGTTCCCGTTCGCGATCGGCGCGGTCGGCCAGACGGTCCCGCTGGGCCACGCCATCGGCCTGTTCGCGGCCGGCGCCTACGGGATCATGGTCCTGGCCGCGCTGACCCTGCCCGAGACCCGCGGCAAGCGCCTCGAATCCTGATCCTTCCCTGATTTCACACACGACGATATCGCGCGCGGCGCACGAGGGCACCGCTGTGCCTGTGCGCCCCCCGATTCTTGAAGAGGCAAGACCATGTACCCACAGACCAACCACGACAACACGCCGCGCCAGCGCTGGCAATTCTGGATCGACCGCGGCGGCACGTTCACCGACATCGTCGCGCGCAAGCCGGACGGCGCGCTGGTGACGGCCAAGCTGCTGTCCGAAAATCCCGAGCAGTACCGCGACGCCGCCGTCGCCGGCATCCGCCGCCTGCTCGGCATCGCGCCCGACGCGCCGATCACGCCCGACCTCGTGGAAGCCGTCAAGATGGGCACGACGGTGGCGACGAACGCCCTGCTGGAGCGCAAGGGCGAGCGCACCGCGCTGCTGATCACCAAAGGGTTCAGGGACGCGCTGCGCATCGCCTACCAGAACCGTCCGCGCCTGTTCGACCGCCATCCCGTGCTGCCGCAGCTGCTGTACGAACGCGTCGTCGAAGTCGACGAGCGCGTGGGCGCGCACGGCGACGTGATCGTGCCGCTCTATACGGCTGCCGTACGTATGCAACTGGCCGACTTGCATGCCGCCGGCTTCCGCTCCGTCGCGATCGTGCTGATGCACGGCTACCGCTACCCCGATCACGAGCGCACGATTGCCGCCATCGCGGCGGAAACCGGCTTCACGCAGGTGTCCGTCTCGCACCAGGTCAGCCCGATGATGAAGCTCGTCTCGCGCGGCGACACGACGGTCGTCGATGCGTACCTGTCGCCGATCCTGCGCCGCTATGTGGACCAGGTCGCGGCCGAGATGGAAGGCGTGCGCCTGCTGTTCATGCAGAGCAATGGCGGCCTGACGGGCGCGCACCGCTTCCAGGGCAAGGACTCGATCCTGTCCGGTCCCGCCGGCGGCATCGTCGGCATGGTCGGTACGGCACGCAAGGCCGGCTTCGACAAGCTGATCGGCTTCGACATGGGCGGCACGTCCACCGACGTGTCGCACTACGCGGGCGAACTGGAACGCGAATTCGAGACGCAGGTGGCCGGCGTGCGGATGCGCGCGCCGATGATGAGCATCCACACGGTGGCGGCGGGCGGCGGTTCGGTGCTGCACTTCGACGGCAGCCGCCTGCGCGTCGGCCCGGACAGCGCGGGCGCGAATCCCGGCCCGGCCAGCTACCGCCGCGGCGGTCCGCTCACGGTCACCGACTGCAACGTCATGCTCGGCAAGATCCAGCCCGCGCACTTCCCGGCGGTGTTCGGCCCGCACGCGGACGAGCCGCTGGACGCGGCCATCGTGCGCGAAAAATTCTCGGAGATCGCCGCGCGCATCGAACGCGAGACGGGCCAGCGCCGCACGCCGGAAGAGGTGGCCGAAGGCTTCCTGGAGATTGCGGTCGGCAGCATGGCCAACGCCATCAAGTTCATCTCGGTGCAGCGCGGCCACGACGTGACGGAATACACGCTGGCCACGTTCGGCGGCGCCGGCGGCCAGCACGCGTGCCTGGTGGCCGACGCCCTCGGCATGACCCGCATCTTCGCCCACCCGTTCGCCGGCGTGCTGTCCGCGTACGGCATGGGCCTCGCGAGCCAGACGGCGATGCGCGAGCGGACCATGGAAACGGCGCTGTCCGACGACACGACCGGCGCGGTGCGCGCCGCGCTCGATGCGCTGGCGCGGGAAGCGACCGATGAACTGCTGGCGCAGGGCATCGCGCTTGATGCCGTGCGCGTCGTCAAGCGGGCGCACCTGCGCTACGAAGGCACGGATTCCGTCATCATCGTGCAGCACGACAGCGTGGCCTCGATGCAGGTGCAGTTCGAGGAAGCGTACGGCAAGCGTTATTCGTTCCTCATGCCTGACAAGGCGATCGTCATCGAGGCGATCTCGGTGGAAGCGATCGGCGCCACGGACGCCGGCAGCGCGCACGCCGCCGATCCCGCACCGCGCACCGCGCCGCTGGCACCGCACGAGACGGTGGCCGTGTATTCGGGCGGCGAGTGGCACGACAGCGCGCTGTACCTGCGCGCGCAGACGCGGCCTGGCGACCGCATCGCGGGCCCCGCGATCATCGTCGAGGCGAACGGCACCAACGTGGTCGAACCGGGCTGGATCGCGGAAGTCACGGCGGACGACAACCTCGTGCTTCAGCGCGTGGCGCCGCGCGCGCGCCGCAAGGCCATCGGCACCGAGGCCGATCCGGTCATGCTCGAAGTCTTCAACAACCTGTTCATGAGCATTGCCGAGCAGATGGGCCTGCGCCTGCAGAACACGGCGGTGTCGGTGAACATCAAGGAGCGCCTGGACTTCTCGTGCGCGCTGTTCGACGCCGAGGGCAACCTGATCGCCAACGCGCCGCACATCCCCGTCCACCTGGGATCGATGGGCGCGAGCATCCGCACCGTGATCGAAGCGAACCGCGGCCGCATGCGCGCGGGCGACGTCTACATGCTCAACGACCCGTACCACGGCGGCACGCACCTGCCGGACATCACCGTGATCACGCCCGTGTTCGACCGGGCAGGGAAGGACATCCTGTTCTACGTGGCGTCGCGCGGCCACCATGCGGACGTGGGCGGCATCGCGCCCGGGTCGATGCCGGCGAACAGCCGCAGGGTCGAGGAAGAGGGCGTCCTGATCGACAACTTCCAGCTGGTGCGCGAAGGCCGCTTCCTGGAACGCGAGACGATGGCGCTGCTGCGGTCGGGCGACTACCCGTGCCGCAACGTGGCGCAGAACATCGCCGACCTGCAGGCGCAGGTGGCCGCGAACCAGAAGGGCGTCGAGGAACTGCTGAAGATGGTCGACCAGTTCGGGCTCGACGTCGTGCAGGCCTACATGCGGCACGTGCAGGACAATGCCGAGGAAGCCGTGCGCCGCGTCGTCGGCGCGCTCACGGACGGCAGCTACACGTACCGCCTGGACAACGGCGCCGAGATCAAGGTGGCGATCCGCGTGGACCACGCGGCGCGCACGGCCGACATCGACTTCACCGGCACGTCGCCCCAGCTCGACAACAATTTCAATGCCCCGAGCTCGATCTGCATGGCGGCCGTGCTGTACGTGTTCCGCACGCTCGTCGACAACGACATACCGCTCAACGCGGGCTGCCTGAAGCCGCTGAACGTGATCATCCCGGCAGGGTCGATGCTCAATCCGCGCTATCCGGCGGCCGTCGTCTCGGGTAACGTGGAGACGTCGAGCTGCATCACGAACGCCCTGTACGGCGCGCTCGGCGTGCAGGCGTCGTCGCCCGGCACGATGAACAATTTCACGTTCGGGAATGCGGACTACCAGTACTACGAAACCATCGCGGGCGGCTCGGGCGCGGGCGAGGGTTTCAATGGCACCGACGTCGTCCAGACCAACATGACGAACTCGCGCCTGACGGATCCGGAGGTGCTCGAATGGCGCTATCCGGTGCGCCTGGACAGCTACGAAATCGCGCACGACTCCGGTGGCCGCGGACGCTGGCATGGCGGCAATGGCGGCGTGCGCAGGATCCGCTTCCTCGCGCCGATGACGGCCTCGATTCTGTCGAACAACCGCATCGTCCCGCCGTTCGGCATGGCGGGCGGAGAGCCCGGCAAGTGCGGCCGCAACTACGTCGTGCGCGCCGGCGGCAGGGTCGAGGAACTCGGCTTCGTGGCGACGACGGAGGTGCAGCCGGGCGACGTGTTCGTCGTCGAGACGCCAGGCGGCGGCGGGTATGCGCCGGCCGCGAACTACGAATAACCACAACGAGAAAGGGACAACGATGAAAACAATCCTGTGTGCCGGCGCGCTGGGCGCGCTCTGCATGAATGCCGTCGCCGCGGATGGCGCGTCGGTCAGCGTGTATGGCCTGGTCGACGTCGCGCTCGTCCGGGAAACGGGCGGCAGCGGCGGCGACGTCACCAAGCTCACGAGCGGCGTGGGCGCCGGCTCGCGGCTCGGCTTCAAGGGCCGCGAAGAACTGGGGAACGGCATCGCCGCCATCTTTTTGCTGGAGAGCGGCTTCCAGGCCGACACCGGCGCGCTGGGGCAGGGCGGGCTGCTGTTCGGGCGCCAGGCATATGCGGGGCTGCAGGGCGGCTTCGGCACGCTGACGGCGGGCCGCCAGTACACGCCGCAATACCTGACGGTGGTGATGGCCGATCCGTTCGCCTCCGGCTACGCGGGCGATTCGAAGAACCTGATGGCCCCGACCGGCAACTCGGCCAGCCGCATGGACAACTCGCTGAAATACGTATCGCCCGCCATCGGCGGCGTGAGCGCGGAACTGGTGTATGGCGCCGGCGAGGTGACGGGAGACAGTGCAGCCGGCCGCCAGTTCGGCGGTGCGCTCGACTACACCAGCGGCCCGCTGCGCGTGCGGCTCGGCTACCACAACCGCAACAACGACACCGCGGCAATCAAAAATGCGGGCAGCGCGAAGAACACGGTGCTGGCCGCGGTCTACGACTTCGGCGTCGTGAAGGCGCACGTCGCGTACGGCGTCGACAAGGGCCTGAACAGTTCCCTGCTGCGCAACACGGCGAACCCGTACGGCCGGCCCGTCACGCCGGTCGCATCGAGCGACAGCCGCGACGTGCTGCTCGGCGCGACGATCCCGTCCGGCCCGCACACGTGGATGGTGTCGTGGATCCACAAGGACGACCGCGGCGCGCTCGACCAGGATGCGAGCCAGTATGCGCTGGGCTACCGCTATGCGCTGTCGCGCCGGACCGAGCTGTACACCTCGATCTCGCACATCGTGAACCGGCATGGCGCCAGCTATACGGTGGGCAGCGCCATCGAAGGGGGATCGGGGAACGGGGCGGTCGATGTGGGGATACGGCATGCGTTTTGATTGCGTAGGCATTCAAGACGATTAAGCTTGCCAAAACCCGATGGAAATACATGCTGTATGACCATGCAGCATGTATTTCCATCATACCGGATGCACCATGTCTCCTTCTCCCTTGCTTACGCCCGAAGTCGTCCTGCGAAACTACTTTCATGCCAAGGATGAAAATCGCCCCTGTTTGCTGGACCGCGTTTTCACATCCGATGCATCGCTCCACATCGACAATAGTTGCAGCAACATCACGTTCCCGACAGTCACGCAAGGGCGCGGCGCCATCGCCGATACGCTGGTCACGCAGTTCAACAAGACCTACGAGAACATCTACTCTTTCTATCTGGCGCGCCCGCCGGAAGCTGCCGATGCTTTCTGCTGCGCGTGGCTCGTCGGAATGACAGAGAAGGACACGAAGAACACCCGCGTCGGATGCGGCGCCTACGACTGGACGTTCAGTTCCGGATCGCCGCGTTTGGCCAGCGCGCTCGTGATTTCCATCCATGCCATGGTGGTGCTTCCGCCGAGCACGGCCAGTCTGGTATTTCCGTGGCTCCAGCGCGCGGGCTACCCTTGGACTTCGGCAGCGCAGGCTTGCAAATTCGCGCCGCCGCTGCCTGAGCTGGATCCCGTTGTTCAGTATCTCAGGCGCCAGGCCATCGGCGCCTGAGCCTTCCATCGAGAGGACACGCCTCGTCCTCTAATTCAAGAAGATTAACCTTGCCAAAACCTGATGAGAATAGTACTGTATGTTTATACAGTATTTCTTCGCATCATACATGAATTGCTCAGGTTCAATATCTGCAGCGCCGGAATCCTTGCATCCGTCGCTCTGGCTTGCCTCGCAGCTGGCGCGTAGCGACACGCGCTGCATCGATACCGGCCATCCCACGCTGTCCGCCCAGTTGCCGGGCGGCGGTTGGCCGACGGGCACGCTCGTCGACCTGCTGCTGCAACAGCCCGGCATCGGCGAGATGCGCCTCGTCCTCTAATTCAAGAAGATTAACCTTGCCAAAACCTGATGAGAATAGTACTGTATGTTTATACAGTATTT
>NZ_JBKYMO010000151.1:0-12036 GCF_047302915.1 Massilia sp. CT11-108
GTTGACGACGGCGTTGAAGCGCGCCTGGTATTGCTCGAGCGCCATGCCGGCCGCCATTCCAGCCGCCTCGTGCGGGTGCTGCGCCGGTTCGTGGTCCAATGGCGTGCGCGCCGGCGCCAACCGACAGACCAATGACATGACCATGAGCCCGGACACCTCGACCCCTGCCCCCGTCCTCGCGCCCGCGATGCAGGCGTCCACCACGGAAATCTATCTGTTCGACGCCGACACGCTGCGCCTCGCCGACGTCAACCAGGCCGCGCGCCGCAACCTCGGCCATGAGCTCAAGGCCTTGTGCGGCATGACGCCGCTCGACCTGGCGCCCCAGCTCGACCGCGGCGAACTCGTTGCGCTCATCGGCTCGCTGGGCCAGGAGATCGGCGACCAGGTCAGCCTGCGCACACGCCATCGCCGCGCCGACGGGACCACGTATCCGATCAAGCTGTGCTTCTTGCGCGTCGTGCGCGACGGCCGGTCGCTGATCCTCGCGATCGGCGACGACCTGTCGCTGGAACTGGCGGCCGGCATGGCGCTCGAGCAATACCAGGCGCGCTTCAACGCCGTCGTCAACCACACGCCCGGGCTCGTCTACCAGTTCGTGCTGCATGCGGACGGCACGATGGCGTACCCGTATTTGAGCGAGGGGTGCACGGCGCTGCTGGGCCTGTCGGTGTCGGAACTGCAACAGGACCCCGAGCGCTTCTTGCGCCTGATCCTGCCGGAGGACCGCAAGGGTTACCAGGACGCGATGGAGGCGTCGAGGACGGCGCTGGCCGCGTGGAACTGGGAAGGCCGCATCTGCGTGGAGGCGTGGAACGACGTCAAATGGATCAGCCTGCGCGCGACGCCCTTGCCGCTGGACGGTGGCGGTGTCCAGTGGGACGGCATCATGACCAACATCACCGCGAGCAAGCTGGAGCAGGAAGAAACCCGGCGGTCGCGTGCGCGGCTGGCCGAGCTGACGGACCACATCCAGCAGGTCAAGGAACAGGAACGGGCCCGCATCGCGCGTGAGATCCACGACGACCTGGGCGGCAATCTCACCGCGATCAAGATGGCGCTGTCGATGCTTGCGGCGCGCCTGCCGGACGATCCGGCCCTGCGCGACAAGGCGGATTACCTGGACGACCTCGTCGACCGCACGATCGAGGCCGTGCACCGCATCTCGCTGGACCTGCGTCCCAGCACACTCGACCTGGGCCTCGTCGCCGCGCTCGAGTGGCAGGCGCGCGAATTCGAAAAGCAGATGGGCATCGCCTGCGTGTTCCGCAGCGCCGACAAGGAAATCGACCTCGATCCGGACCAGGCGGCCGCGCTGTTCCGCATCTTCCAGGAAGCGCTGACGAATATCGCGAAACACGCGGGCGCCACGCGCGTGACGGTCAGCCTGCGCCGCCAGCGCCAGCACCTGACGCTCGGCATCTGCGATAATGGCCGCGGCATCACGCCCGCCGACCGCCTGAAGCCCCAGTCGTTCGGCCTGCGCGGCATGAGCGAACGCGCCCGGGCACTGGGCGGCACGCTCACCCTGTCGCAGGCACCTGGAGGCGGCACGATGGTCGTCGTCAAGATCAGGCTGGCCGCCCCCGCGGCCGGACGCAGCGAAACCACCCGAGCATGACAGAAAAAGCCAGCATCCGCGTTTTTATTGCAGACGACCACGCCATCGTGCGTGAAGGCCTGAAACAAATCCTCGCCGAACAGCGCGACATCGTTGTCGCGGGCGAAGCCGAGACCGGTCTCGACGCCGTCAAGCTGTTCCGCAAATCGCGCTGCAACGTGGTGCTGCTCGACATCTCCCTGCCCGACCGCAACGGCATCGAAGTGCTCAAGCAGATCAAGGGCGAACAACCGGACCTGGCCGTGCTGATGCTGTCCATGCACCGCGAAGACCAGTATGCGATCCGCTCGCTGAAGGCGGGCGCGGCCGGATATCTGACCAAGCAGAGCGCGCCGAAGGAACTCGTCAACGCGATCCGCCAGGTGGCCGGCGGCCAGCGCTACGTCAGCGCGCAACTGGCCCAGGTGCTGGCGGCCCAGTTGGGCGAGAACCACGACGCGCCCGTGCACGAAGCGCTGTCCGACCGCGAATACCAGACCCTCACCATGATCGCCTCCGGCAAGACCGTCAGCGAGATCGCGCGCGAACTCTCGCTGTCGGTGAAGACGGTCAGCGAGTACCGCTCGCGCCTGCTGGCCAAGATGAAACTCAAGACCAGTGCCGAACTGACCCACTACGCCATCCGCAACCAGCTCATTGACTGATTTGCGCTTCGTCAATACAGTCGTAAAGACTGAGTGGTAATTCCGCGTTTTATCGGCGATTTGTTTTCTTGGCCGCGGCTTACTATGACGATAATAATAATGCCATGTTGCAACGTCCAAAATGTCCAGCTCACAACGCCCGCCGGGGGTTCCCGGCCTGAACCCTGCGGAAATCGCACGCGAAGCGTTCCGCCGGCTCGCCACGCGGCGCATCGCGCCGACGCCGGACGCCTACCGCGAGATCTATAACGAGATCGCCGGCGTCGACGTCCTGCCGCCTCCAGCCCCACCCGCAAACCCGGGCGCGGAGAACGTGTTGTCCGGCTTCGCCCACAGGCTGGCCGACACGCCCGGCGAGCTGGCCGAGTTCGGCGCCCGCTTCAACCGCGCCGTCAAGCAGCGCGACTGGGACGGCTATGCGCGCACGCTGTCCCAGTTGGCCGAGAAACACCTGCGCCGCCACACGCACCCCGCGCTGTCGCTGGGCGTGGAGAACGGCGAAGCCAAGCTGCTGCGCGACCTGCTCAGCCGCACGCTGACGTTCGCCGTCGCGTCGCTGCTGGCGGGCACGCCGAACCTGTCGGGCGAAGCGGAATCGCTGGGCGCCGCCGTCAAGGCCGCGCACAGCGAGGAAGCGCTGCAGGAAATCGCGACGCGCCTGAAAGACCTGTGTTACCAGATCGAACTGAAGAGCGGCGATACGGCCGAACAGCAGGAACTGCTGCTGCGCCTGTTTAAACTGCTGCTGGAAAACGTATCCGAACTGCTGGACGACGACAGCTGGATGCGCGGCCAGATCGCCGCCGTGCAGGACCTGATCGCCGGTCCGCTCGACCACCGCGCGCTGGAAGACGCCACGCGCAGCCTGAAGGATGTCATCTACAAGCAGGGGCAGCTGAAGCACGGCATCGCGGACGTCAAGGCGACCGTCAAGAACATGATGATGACGTTCATCGACCGCCTCGGTTCCGTGGCGGCGTCGACGGGCGATTTCCACGAAAAGATCGGCGGCTTTTCCGAGCGCATCCGCGGTGCCGGCAATATCGAGGAACTCAACGTGGTGCTGGAAGAAGTGCTGCGCGAAACGAAAATCGTGCAGGCCGAGGCGATGGCCTCGCGCGACCGCATGCTGGCCGCGCACCAGGAGGTGCAGGAAGCGGAGGCGCGCATCAAGGATCTGGAAGCGAAGCTGCAGCACATGAGCGAACTGGTGCGCGAAGACCAGTTGACGGGCAGCCTCAACCGGCGCGGCCTCGACGACGTGTTCGAGCGCGAAAGCGCGCGCGCCGACCGCCGCGGCACGCCGCTGTGCGTGGCCCTGCTCGACCTGGACAATTTCAAGAAGCTCAACGACACCTACGGCCACCTCGCGGGCGACAACGCCCTGCGCCACCTCGTGAAAGTCGTGCGGGACACCTTGCGCTCGATGGACGTGATCGCCCGCTTCGGCGGCGAGGAATTCCTCATCCTGTTGCCAGAAACGAATGTCGAAGCGGCATCGGCCGCGATGGTGCGCGTACAGCGCGAGCTCACGAAGCATTTCTTCCTGCACGACAACGAGAAGATGCTGATCACGTTCTCGTGCGGCGTGGCCTTGCGCCATCCGAACGAGGAGCAGGCCAGCCTGATGGCGCGCGCGGACAAGGCCATGTATCAGGCCAAGCAGAGCGGCAAGAACCGCGTGGTGGTGGCTGACTGACAAGCCTGGCCACGAAAAAATATTTTTTTTCACCCTAAAGTTCCCGAATTCGTCGCCGCCAAGGCAGGCCCGCTTCCGGCGGCGACACAAAAATGTCGATTTTTTTCGCTCTCGCCCTCTAAACTTTTTCCGTAGAGCACCGTTACCAGCATCAACAGCGGTTTGAATGTCACGGAACAGCGTGGCAGACCAAAGTGATCATGAGTGGCACGTCGCCACACCCTGCAAGACCAAGTCTGGAGAGACACCATGTCGTCCGTTATCAATACCAACGTTGCATCCCTGAACGCTCAGCGTAACCTGTCCACCTCGCAATCTTCGCTCAACACCTCGATCCAGCGCCTGTCGTCGGGCCTGCGCATCAACAGCGCCAAAGACGATGCCGCCGGTCTGGCAATTTCGGACCGTATGAATTCGCAGATCCGTGGCATGAACCAGGCGACCCGCAACGCGAACGACGGCGTGTCGATGGCCCAGACCGCCGAAGGCGCCCTGTCGAGCTCGGGCGACATGCTGCAGCGTATCCGCGAACTGGCCGTGCAATCCTCGAACTCCTCGAACTCGGCCAGCGACCGTAAAGCCCTGCAGACCGAAGTGTCGCAGCTCACCTCGGAACTGAACCGCATCGCCAGCACTACCGAATTCAACGGCACCAAGCTGCTGGACGGCTCGATGGGCACCGCCAACTTCCAGGTCGGCGCCAACGCCAACCAGCTGATCTCGATGACCGGCTCGAATTTCAGCACGTCCGTCTATGGCAATAACACGACGACCACCGACGGCCAGATCGATACCGGCGCGATCGTCGGCGGTACCGGCGCAATGGTCATCAACGGCAGCCAGGGCACGGCAACGGTCGACATCTCCGCGAACAGCACCGCCAAGGATGCGGCTGCCGCCATCAACAACAAGTCCGCCGATTCCGGCGTGACCGCGACTGCAACCACCAGCGTGGGGTTCCAGGGCACGGCTGGCGTCGCCTACACGCTGGCGCTGGGGTCCGACAATTCGACCGACATCAATGTGGCATTCAAGATCGGCTCCGGCACCGGCACGGCGGACGACTACGCGGCGGCAATCAGCGCGTTCAACGCGCAGAGTGCAAAGACGGGCGTGACGGCATCGTACGATGCGGACGCGAAGGGCCTGAAGCTGACCAACGCCAGCGGCAACGATATCAAGCTGACCGAACTGGACACGGCCGCGGACGGCAAGATCGCCGCCTACGACAGCGATGGCGCCGCGGGTACGTTCGCCGCGGTGTCGGCGACCGTCGGCACGCCGAGCATCGCCAAGGGCACGATCACGCTTGACTCGAGCGAAAGCTTCTCGGCCACCGACACCAGCGGCTTCGGTCTGGCAACCTCGTCGGATCTGAAAAAAGTGTCGGATATCGACGTCGGCAGCTTCGCCAACGCCCAGCAGGCAATCAAGATCGCCGATGCCGCCCTGGCCAAGGTCAACGACCAGCGCGCCCAGCTCGGCGCACTGCAGTCGCGCTTCAGCTCGGCGATCTCGAACCTGCAGTCGTCGACCGAGAACCTGTCGGCATCGCGCAGCCGTATCGTCGACACCGACTTCGCTTCGGAAACCGCGAACATGACCCGCGGCCAGATCCTGCAGCAGGCCGGTACCTCGATGCTGGCCCAGGCCAACTCGCTGCCGAACGGTGTCCTGTCGCTGCTGCGTGGCTAATCAGTCGCAATAAGCCACCGATAGCGGTGTAAAGTGATTCCTCGGCTGGAGTAATTCAGCCGGGGAATTTTTGCTAGGGAATTCATCATGAACATACAACCAGTGGGTTCACCTGTTTCTCCCCGAGTGGAGGATCGCCCGGCCCAGCCGGCGACGCCAACGGGTGAGACGGAGTCGGCCGGCAAGAGCAAGCTTGCCGACGCCGCCAAGCCGTCGCGCGAGGATGTGTCGGCCGCTGTCAGGAAGATGAACGACGCCATGCTGGGTTCGTCGCAAAGCCTGCAATTCACGATCGACGAGGACAGCAAGGACATCGTGGTCAAGGTCATCGACCAGAGCACGAAGGAGGTTGTCCGTCAGATCCCTTCGAAGGAAGCGCTGCAGATCGCCAAGTCGATCGACAAGATGCAGCAGGGCCTCCTCATCAACCAGACGGCCTGAGCGCTCGATGTCCGCTTCACCGTGAAGCGTGGGCCCGCGGCCCGCGCTTCCTGCCTATTCCCTTTCTCTATTGCATTTTTCCTACCAAATTGTTCTGGCACGGAAATAACGCACATTTCCCACTCTCAAGTACGGTTTGCTTCTGTCGATAATGACTTACATTATCGCTTTCACAGGAGAAACAAGTGGGAATCAGCTCACCTGGTATCGGCTCCGGCCTCGACGTCAACGGTCTCGTCAGCAAGCTGATGTCGGCCGAATCGGCGCCGCTCGACAATTACGACAAGAAAACGACTGACTACCAGACCAAGCTGCAGGCGTACGGCAAGGTCAGTGCGGCAGTCGGCGTCTTTCAGGGTGCGCTGACGACGCTGAACTCGGCCAACACCTTCAGCGCGCTGAGCAGCTCGTCCAGCAACAAGGATCTCCTGACGGCCACTCCCGGCGCCGGCGCCGTGCCCGGCAAGTACAAGATCAACGTCAGCCAGCTCGCGCAGGCACAAAGCCTCATGACGGGCGGCCAGGCCAGCAATACGGCGCAGATCGGCGACGGCGCCAAGACGACGCTCACGTTCCAGTTCGGCAGCATCGGCGGCGGCACGTTCGGCGTGGCCGGCGCCGCGCTGAGCCTGGCCAGCGCAGCGTCCGGCATCGCGACCGGCTCGCTGACCATCAACGGCACGGCGATCAGCACGAACGGCACGACGCGCAGCGCACGCGACCTCGCCTCGGCCATCAACGACGAAACGGATACGACGGGCGTCACGGCCAAGGCCGGCATCACGTCCACCTCGGCCACGATGTTCGGCACCTTCGGCGACGTGGTCGTCGGCACCGGCGGCAACTATGCGTTGACCGTGGGCGGCGTCCAGCTGGCCAGTTCGGACGGCAGTACCACCGTCACGGCCGCGTCGCTCGACACCGCGCTCGGCACCAACACCGTCACGAACCAGTTGGCCGCCGCCAACATCACGTTCACCGGCTCGGCCGCCAACGGCGACCTGCAGTTCTTCGCCGCCGACGGTTCCAACATCAGCGTCACGGAAGCCGTCAGCGGCACCGTCACGGGCGGCATCGGCCTGGCTCCCGGCGCGGCCAACACGGGCTCGGACGCCACCAGTACGGCCGGCATCACGCTGAGTTCAAAGGACGGCAGCCAGATACTCGTCGGCGGCAACAACCCGGGCGCGGCGGGCCTCACGGCGGGCAGCGCCGGCAGCTACATCGGCGCCGGGTTCACCCAGGACGGCGCCCAGGCCAGCGGCACCGTGACGCTGGACACGAAGGACCAGACCCTGCAGGGCATCCGCGACGCCATCAACAAGGCCAACGTAGGCGTCACCGCCACCATCGTCTCGGACGGCGGCGACAACCCGTACCACCTCGTGATCACGTCGAACAAGACGGGCGAGAAGTCGGCCATGAAGATCACCGTGGATGGCGCCGACGGCGGCCCCGTCAACGCCGGCCTCGCCAGCCTGCTGGCCTATGATCCGAACGGCACGCAGGCCCTCACGCAGACGAGCGGCGCGCAGGACACCAAGCTGACCATGAACGGCATCGCGGTCAGCAGTGCCGACACGACGGTGGACGACGTCATCCAGGGCGTGAGCCTGGACCTGTCCACGACCGGCAGCACGACGCTGACCGTGTCGCAGAACAAGAGCGCGGTGACGGATGCCATCAACGGTTTCGTCAAGGCCTACAACGACCTGAACAAGACGATTTCCGGTCTCTCGAGCTACAACGCCGACACCAAGACGGGCGGCGTGCTGCAGGGCGACTCGGCCGTCCGTTCGATCCAGACCCAGTTGCGGCGCGCGCTGGGCACCAAGGTCGAAGGCCTGGACAGCAGCCTGTCGAACCTCAGCCAGATCGGCGTCTCGTTCCAGAAGGACGGCAGCCTGGCGCTCGACTCGACCAAGCTGAACAACGCCATGTCCAGCAATTTCAGCGACATCAGCGGCCTGTTCGCGGCCGTCGGCGCGGCCAGCGACGGCAACATCACGTTCGACAAATCGACGGCGGCCACCAAGCCGGGCGAGTATGCCGTGAACATCACGCACATGGCCACGCAGGGCACGCTGAGCGGCGCCAATCCCCTGTCCGGCTCGACGACGATTGCCTCGAACACCACCTGGACCGTCACGCTGAACCAGACGGATCCGGCCACGGATTCGAAAGTCCAGAACATCGCGATCCCGGCCGGCATCTATGCGAACGACCAGCTCGCGTCGATGCTGCGCGCCGCCATCAACGGCAACGCCACGTTCGCGGGCGCCGGCGACGCGGTCGAGACCTCGGTGGACGGCACCGGCCACCTGTCGATCTCGTCCAGCAAATACGGCTCGACGTCGAACATCTCGATCGCGGGCGTCACGGGCACGGCCGTCAGTGACCTCTTCGGTAGCGCCACGCCGGCCGTCGGCACCGACATCGAAGGCACCATCGGCAACGTCGCCGCGACGGGCAACGGCCAGTCGCTGACGGCGGCCGACGGTTCGCCGGCGGCGGGTATCCAGATCACGGTCAAGACCGGCGCCACCGGCGACCGCGGCACCGTGACCTTTTCGCAAGGCTATGCCTACCAGTTGACGAACCTGGCCACGAGCTTCACCGGCAAGGACAGCGTCCTCAACAGCAAAACCGACGGCCTGAACGCCAGCATCAAGGCAGTGGCCAAACAGCGCGACGCCTTCAGCGATCACTTGACCCAGCTGGAAGCCATGTATCGAAAACAATTTACCTCGCTCGACACGATGCTGCAGTCGATGCAGAGCACCCAAAGCTATCTGACGCAGCAGTTGGCAGCCCTCGCGGCCAACCGATAACTGGATTTTTGGAGAACCACCATGTTTGGAACGATGAAACGCGGCGTCAACGCCTATCACAACGTGAGCCTCGAGACCGGCATCACGTCGGCCTCGCCGCACAAGCTGATCGTCATGCTGTACGACGGCGCCCTCGTCGCGCTGCTCGGCGCCAAGACGAACATCGCCGCCGGCAACATCGCCGCCAAGGGTTCGGCCATCTCGAAGGCCATCTCGATCATCGACAACGGCCTGCGCGCCTCGCTCGACAAGAACGCCGGCGGCGAGATCGCGGCCAACCTGGACGCCCTGTACGACTACATGAGCCGGCGCCTGCTGCACGCGAACCTGAAGAACGACGTGACCATCATCGACGAAGTGCACGGCCTGCTGGCCGACCTGCGCGGCGCGTGGGTGGAAATCGGCGACAAGGTCCAGCCGCAGCAGCAGGTCGCTGCGCCCACGGCCATGCCGAAAGCCTCGACCCTGGCGAGCGCATGATCGGAGCCACGACGATGATGACGAATACCGAAATCGCCTCGCTGTACGAAGCCATGGTCGGCATCACCGACCAGATGCTGGCCGCCGCCACCGCGGCCGACTGGGACCGCCTGCTCCAGCTCGAACACCAGTGCGCCGCCTGCGTGCGCCAGTTGAAGGACAACGGCGACACGGCGCTGGCCGGCCAGGAGCGCGTGCGCAAGGTCAACGCCATCCGCAAGATGCTCGATTCCGACCGCAAGATCCGCGACCTGACCCAGCCGTGGATGGCGAAGCTGCAGGCCATGATCTCGAACAAGACTGTCGAACGCCGCGTCGCGCGCGCCTACGGCGTCTGACCTGAACGATGCTGCCGCGCGATAGCGTCTCGCTGACCCCGGTCGCGGCAGCCCGTCCCGCCTTACCCGTCGGCGACCCGCGCCAGCAAGCCTTTGCGCGCGCGCTCGCCAACCTCGTCGGCCAGTCGATGCCAGCCGACGTGTTGGCGAAACTGCCCGACGGCAGCTTCGTCGTGCGCATCAACGACATGGCGGCGCGCATGCCGCTGCCCCAGGGCACGCAGGTCGGCACGCAGGTGCCGCTGACCCTCGTGACGGTCGCGCCTCGCCCCACGTTCCAGGTCCAGACGGGCCAGGGTGCCCCCGCCTTCGCCGAAGCCGGCCCGCCGCTGCCGGAAGGCGCCAGCCCGCAGGAGCCTACGCTCGCTTATCTCGAAGGCAAGGATGCCGCCGCGCTCACGCGCACGGCCGCCCTGCTCGCAGGCGCGCGCGGTCTCGCACAACTGCCGGGCGGCGCGGCCGACGGCGCCAACACGTCGATCAGCACGGCCGGCAAGATGCTGGGCGACGTCATCGCGGCCGCGCAGAAAGCGGACACACAAGCCACCGCCGCGGTCGGGCGCACGCCGCTGTTGGGCGGGCCGTCGCTGGACGCCGGCGCCATCGCGCAGGCACTGAAGGACGGCCTCGGCAAGAGCGGCCTGTTCTACGAATCGCACGTGGCCGAATGGGCCGAAGGCGCCCGCCCCCGCGCCGACCTCGCGGCCGAGCCGCAGGCGCGCGGCATGCCGCCGCCCACCGATCCGAACACGGCCCAGTTCATCAACCTGCAGCTGAATGCACACGAACAGGGCCGCGCCGCCTGGCAGGGCCAGTTGTGGCCGGGCCGCGACATGCAATGGGACGTCGAACGGGACGCGTCCGGCCGTCAGGACGGCGGCGAGGATGAGAACGGCGGCACGTGGCAGAGCAGCCTGCGCCTGCGCTTCGGCGCGTTGGGCGAGGTGGCGGCGCGCGTCGTGCTGTCCGGCGGCCAGTTGCACATCCGCCTCGATGCCCAGGACGAATCGGTCAAAGGCTTGCTGGATGCGCACCGCGCGCGCCTGGCCGACGCGCTCGACGCGGCCGGCACGCCGCTCTCCACGCTCACCGTCCATGACGATGGACAACGATAAGCCGACGCGCCGCCAGAGCGCCGTGGCGCTCGCGTACGGCGCCGGCGATGCCGCGCCGAAGGTCGTCGCGAAGGGCAAGGGTCTCGTCGCCGAGCAGATCATCGGCCGCGCGCAAGAGGCCGGCGTGTTCGTGCACGAATCGAAGGAACTGGTGGCGTTGCTGATGAAAGTCGACCTCGACCGCCAGATCCCGCCGGCCCTCTACCGCGCCATTGCCGAACTATTGGCCTGGCTCTATTATATTGAATCCGCGCAAGTTTCCGGGCAGACACCACCGCCCGCACCGGACACGGCACGCCTCCTCCCACCCCAAGAAAGCACTCCGGTTGACACAGATGCAAGCAATCACTGACGCCGAACTAGAAGCCTGGCACGACTACGAAGTCGAGTCGCCCAGGGAGATCGTGGCCCTGCTGCGCCAGATCGCCGAAAAGAACCAGCTGATCCGCATGCTGATCAAGGGCGAGGCGGACGTCTGCGTCACGTCGCTGCTGGCCGTCGATCCGGATGCGGGCACCGTCGTCATCGACTGCTCCGTCAGCCCCGAGCAGAACACGCGCATCGTGGCGGCCGGCACGGTCCGGTGCGACACGTCGCTGGACAAGATCCGCATCGTGTTCGGCCTGGACAACCTGCGCGAAGTGCAATTCGAAGGCGGGGCCGCATTGTCCGCCGCGATTCCCGCGAGCCTGATCCGCCTGCAGCGGCGCGAGTTCTACCGCATGCCGACGCCGGTGACGAATCCCGTGCGCGCGACGATCCCCCTGCCGGCCGAGCTGGGCGGCGGCACCGCCGTGTTCCCGCTGGCGGACATCAGCTGTGGCGGTGTCGCGATCCACGACAGCAAGCTGCAGCTCGGCACGACCATCGGCGACACCTTCCCGAACTGCCGCATCGACCTGCCGGAAATCGGGCCGGTGACCTGCTCGTTGCAAGTCCGCAACTCGATCGACATGACGCTGCTCAACAACAAGACGAGCCGCCGCCTCGGCTGCCAGTTCATCGACATCTCGCGCGGCAACCTGGCCGCCGTGCAACGCTACATCACCAAGCTGGAACGCGAGCGCAACGCCCGCCTGGCCGGCCTGGCCTGAAAATTCGGGGTCAGAGCCTGAGCCTTCCCCTCAAATTTTTGTTGTAAACAGCTTGGGAAGCTGTTAACTTTCAATCCC
>NZ_JBKYMO010000152.1:0-12021 GCF_047302915.1 Massilia sp. CT11-108
CCGGTGCCGGTGCGGCGGCAGGTGCCGGAGCAGCAGCCGGGGCAGGCGCTGCGGCAGGAGCCGGTGCCGGTGCGGCGGCAGCAGGTGCCGGGGCAGCTTCCGCGCCGCCTGCGGCTTCCTCGAGCAGCAGCACGAGCGAGCCTTCGCCGACCTTGTCGCCGACCTTGACCTTCATTTCCTTCACGACGCCCGCATGGGTCGACGGGATCTCCATGCTGGCCTTGTCCGATTCCACCGTGATCAGCGACTGGTCGACCTTGATCGTGTCGCCCGGCTTGACCATCAGCTCGATGATTTCGACTTCCTTGAAGTCACCGATGTCGGGGACTTTGACTTCCACAATGCTCATGTTTGTTAACTCCGTGTTTTTGTCGTTAGCCGTAGAACCGTCATCCCCGCGCACGCGGGGATCCATGCTGAGTAGCGCGAAGTAGCATACATCAGCGCCTTCGGAAACTCAGCATGGGTACCCGCTTTCGCGGGTACGACGAATCAGAGCATTACTGGGTCACAGGATTCGGCTTGTTCGGATCGATGCCGTACTTGGCGATCGCGTCCGCCACCACCTTCGCGTCGATCTTGCCTTCTTCGGCCAGCGACTTCAGCGCGGCGACCGTGATGTAGTAACGGTTCACCTCGAAGAACTCACGCAGCTTGGCGCGGCTGTCCGAACGGCCGAAGCCGTCGGTACCCAGGACCTTGTACGTGCGGCCGCTCGGGATGTACGCGCGGATCTGCTCGGCGAACAGGCGCATGTAGTCGGTCGTCGCGACGATCGGGCCTTCGGAACCCTGCAGCAGCTGGGTCACGTACGGCAGGCGCGGCGCATCAAGCGGGTGCGTAAGGTTCCAGCGGTCGGCGTCCTGGCCGTCGCGGGCCAGCAGCGTCAGCGACGGGCACGACCACACGTCGGCGGCGACGCCCCAGTCGTTCTTCAGCAGCTCGGCGGCAAACACGGACTCGCGCAGGATGGTGCCGGAGCCCATCAGCTGCACACGCTGCTTGGCGTCTTTATCGCCTTCCTGCAGCAGGTACATGCCCTTGATGATGCCCTCTTCCGTACCCGGCTTCAGGCCCGGCTGCTCGTAGTTCTCGTTCATGATGGTGATGTAATAGAACACATCCTCCTGCTTCTCCACCATGCGGTGCAGGCCGTTCTGGATGATCACCGCCACTTCGTGCGCATAGGTCGGGTCGTACGGGACGCAGGTCGGGATGGTCGCCGCGAAGATGTGGCTGTGGCCATCTTCGTGCTGCAGGCCTTCGCCGTTCAGCGTCGTGCGGCCGGCGGTACCCGCCATCAGGAAGCCACGGGCACGGATGTCGCCGGCCAGCCAGGCCAGGTCGCCCACGCGCTGCAGGCCGAACATCGAGTAGTACGTGTAGAACGGGATCATCACGCGGTTGTTCGTCGAGTACGACGTCGCCGCGGCGATCCACGAGCACATGCCGCCCGCTTCGTTGATACCCTCTTGCAGGATCTGGCCCGCCTTGTCTTCGCGGTAGTACATCACCTGGTCCTTGTCGACCGGCTCGTACAACTGGCCCTGCTGGTTGAAGATACCGATCTGGCGGAACAGGCCTTCCATGCCGAATGTACGCGATTCGTCGACGAGGATCGGGACGATGCGCTGGCCGATGGCCGGATCCTTCAGCAGCGCGGTCAGCGTACGCACATAGGCTTGCGTCGTCGAGATCTCGCGGCCGGCGGCGGTCGGGTCGGTGACGGCCTTGAAGCTCGACAGCGGCGGGACCGGCAGCTTCTCGTCGGCCTGCTGGCGGCGCTGCGGCAGGTAGCCGCCGAGGGCCTTGCGGCGCTCGTGCAGGTATTTCATTTCAGGCGCGTCGTCGGACGGCTTGAAGAACGGGATGTCGGCCAGCTTGTCGTCCGGGATCGGGATGGCGAAGCGGTCGCGCATTTCGCGGATGGCTTCGTCGTCCAGTTTCTTGGTCTGGTGCGCCGTGTTGCGCGCCTCGCCCGACTTGCCCATGCCGAAGCCCTTGACGGTCTTCACGAGCAGCACGGTCGGGGTGCCCTTGTTTTCCTGGGCGTTCTTGAAGGCCGCGTAGATCTTGTGCGGATCGTGGCCGCCGCGGGTCAGGCGCCAGATGTCGTCGTCGGTCATGTTCGCGACCATCTTCAGCAGCTCGGGGTGCTTGCCGAAGAAGTGCTTGCGCACGTACGCGCCGTCTTTCGCCTTGTAGTTCTGGTATTCGCCGTCGACGGTTTCCATCATCACGCGCTGCAGGATGCCGTCCTTGTCCTTGGCCAGCAGGGCGTCCCAGCCCGGGCCCCAGATGACCTTGACGACGTTCCAGCCGGCGCCGCGGAAGTCCGCTTCCAGTTCCTGGATGATCTTGCCGTTGCCGCGCACCGGGCCGTCCAGGCGCTGCAGGTTGCAGTTGACGACCATGACGAGGTTGTCCAGCTTTTCGCGCGCGGCCATGCCGATCGCGCCCATCGATTCCGGCTCGTCCATCTCGCCGTCGCCGCAGAAGACCCAGACCTTGCGGTTGTCGGTCTTGGCGATGCCGCGGGCTTCCAGGTACTTCAGGAAGCGTGCCTGGTAGATCGCCATGATCGGGCCCAGGCCCATCGACACGGTCGGGAACTGCCAGAAGTCCGGCATCAGTTTCGGGTGCGGGTACGACGACAGGCCCTTGCCGTCGACTTCCTGGCGGAAGTTCAGCAGTTGCTCTTCGGAGAGGCGGCCTTCCAGGAAGGCGCGGGCGTAGATGCCCGGCGACGAGTGGCCCTGGATGTACAGCAGGTCGCCGCCGTGGTCTTCGGTCTCGGCGTGCCAGAAGTGGTTGAAGCCAATGCCCAGCATGTTGGCCAGCGAGGCGAACGACGAGATGTGGCCACCGAGGTCGCCGTCGAGGCGGTTGGCCTTGACGACCATCGCCATCGCGTTCCAGCGCATCCACGAGCGCAGGCGCTCTTCGTATTCCAGGTTGCCGGGGCAGTGCGCTTCCAGGTGGGCCGGAATCGTGTTCACGTAGGCGGTGTTGCTCGAGAACGGAACGTGGGCGCCGCGGCGGCGCGCCAGATCGACCAGGCGCTCCAGCAGGTAGTGCGCGCGATCGGTACCTTCGAATTCGATGACCGCTTCAAGCGCGTCGAGCCATTCCTTGGTCTCGAGCGTATCCGGGTCGTTGGCGGCTTGTGCCGTCAACTGGTCGAGTTGAGCTGACATTTGCTACGTCTCCTTGAGTGTGGTGCCCCACCCGATCCCGTTTATCCCGGACGTTTGGTGGCGAAAAGACTATCCCTTGAATAAAGCGTGTCGATTCTACCAGTGGAACACTCAATTTTCAAAATATGATATTCAATTTCATAATGTGAGATGAAGGCCATGTAGGACGCATGAAATACGGGTTCCGCCCGACACAGGCACGTCGATAAATATGACAACGAACGCCTCCGGGCGGCGCGCGATACCCTCGTGGGCGCTTATAATTTCGTTTTTTTCCAGCACACGAGCCCCCGCCATGACCGCCCAATTGATCGATGGAGTCAAACTTTCCCAACAACTGCGCGCCGACATCGCCGCCCGCACCGCCGCCCTCACCGCTGCCGGCCACCAGCCCGGCCTGGCCGTGATCATCGTCGGCGACGATCCGGCCAGCCATGTCTACGTGCGCAACAAGGTCAAGGCCTGCGGCGACGTGGGTTTCCACTCCGTGCTGGAAAAGTACGAGGCCGATTTCTCCGAGCAGGCCCTGCTCGACCGCATCGCCGCCCTGAACGCGGATCCGGCCATCCACGGCATCCTCGTGCAGATGCCGCTGCCGAAGCACATCGACGCATCGAAAGTCATCGAAGCCATCGCGACCAGCAAGGACGTGGACGGCTACTCGGTGCTGTCCGCCGGCGAACTGATGGCCGGCCTGGAAGGCTTCCGCCCGTGCACCCCGTACGGCTGCATGAAGCTGATCGAGACGACCGGCGTGAACCTGCGCGGCAAGCATGCCGTCGTGATCGGCCGCAGCAACACGGTCGGCAAGCCGATGGCGCTGCTGCTCTTGCAACAGAATGCCACCGTCACCATCTGCCATAGCGGTACGCCGGACCTGGGCTACCACACCCGCCAGGCAGACGTCGTCGTGGCCGCCGTCGGCCGCCGCAACACGCTGACGGGCGACATGGTCAAGCCGGGCGCCATCGTCATCGACGTGGGCATCAACCGCAACGACGAAGGCAAGCTGTGCGGCGACGTCGACTTCGACAGCGTCAAGGAAGTCGCCGGCCACATCACGCCGGTGCCGGGTGGCGTGGGTCCGATGACCATCACCATGCTGCTGCAGAATACGCTGGAGTCGGCCGAGCGCGTGGCCAAGCGCGCATAAGCGCCGTAAATGGCTGGCCCGGGTAAGATGGCGGTGAGATTGAATATCAAAGGAATCAGAACATGACGACCGAAACGACCAATCCCCTCCTCGACTTTTCCGGGCTGCCCCGGTTCGACCTGATCCGTCCCGAGCATGTGACGCCGGCGATCGAGCAACTGATCGCCGAAGCACGCACCGCCGTGACCCAGGCCGAAGCACCTACGCAAGGCGCGGTCACGTGGGACAATTTCGTCGTCCCGCTCGAGGAAGCGACGGAACGCCTGGGCCGTGCCTGGGGCGTGGTCAACCACCTGAACCACGTGATGGACACGCCCGAGCTGCGTGCCACCTACAACGAGAACCAGCCGAAGATCACCGAGTTCTGGACGGAGCTGGGCCAGAACGAAGCGCTGTTCGACAAATACAAGCAGCTGCGCGCGAGCGCCGACTTCGCGAACCTGGCGCCCGCCCGCAAGCGCATCGTCGAGAACGCCCTGCGCGACTTCCGCCTGGGCGGCGCCGAGTTGCCGGAGAAACAGAAGGAACGCTTCGCCGAGATCCAGGAAGAGCAGGCAAAACTGTCCACGCGCTTCTCGGAAAACGTGCTGGACGCGACCAACGACTACAAACTGCTCGTCGCCGACGAAGCCGACCTGTCCGGCCTGCCGGACGACGTCAAGGCGGCCGCGCGCGCCGCGGCGGAGCGCGACGGCAAGACGGGCTGGCAATTCAGCCTGCACTTCCCGTCCTATTTCCCGATCCTGCAATTCGCCGACAAGCGCGAGCTGCGCGAACAGATCTACCGCGCCAACGCCACCAAGGCATCCGAGATGGGCGCCGTGTTCTCCGAGCTGGAAAAGTGGGACAACACGGGCAATATCGCCCAGCTGCTGAAACTGCGCGACGAGGAAGCGAAGCTGCTCGACTTCCAGAGCTTCGCCCACGTCTCGCTCGAACCGAAGATGGCCGAGACGCCGGAACACGTGATCGAGTTCCTGGAAGACCTCGCCCGCCGCGCCCGTCCGTACGCCGAGAAGGACCTGGCCGAGCTGCGCGCGTTCGCGAAGGACGAACTGGGCATCGCCGACATGCAGGCGTGGGACGTGACCTATGCGTCGGAAAAGCTGCGCGAGAAGCGCTACGCGTTCTCCGCGCAGGAAGTGAAGGAATACTTCCCGGAGACTAAGGTCGTCGCCGGCCTGTTCGGCCTGATCTCGAAGCTGTTCGACGTGACGATTTCTCCGGACGACGCGCCGGTCTGGCATCCGGACGTGCGTTTCTTCCGCATCGAGAAGAACGGTCAACTCATCGGCCAGTTCTACCTCGACCTGTACGCGCGTCCGGGCAAAGGCCAGGGCGCGTGGATGGACGACGCGCGCGGGCGCAGGCTCACCACGGGCGGCATCGTGCAGACGCCGATCGCGTACCTGACCTGCAACTTCACGCCGCCGGCGGAGGTCGACGGCAAGCTGCAGCCGTCACTGTTCACGCACGATGAAGTGACGACGCTGTTCCACGAATTCGGCCACGGCCTGCACCACATGCTGACGGAAGTCGACGAGCTGTCGGTGTCCGGCATCTCGGGCGTGGAATGGGACGCCGTCGAGCTGCCGTCGCAGTTCATGGAAAACTTCTGCTGGGAGTGGGACGTCCTGCAAGGCATGACGGCGCACGTGAAGACGGGCGAGCCGCTGCCGCGCACGCTGTACGACAAGATGCTCGCGGCGAAGAACTTCCAGTCCGGCATGCAGACGCTGCGCCAGGTCGAGTTCTCGCTGATCGACATGCACCTGCACTACGACTTCGACCCGACCAGCCAGAAGACCGTGCAGGCACTGGTCGACGAGGTGCGCACCAGGTTCGCCGTGCTGATCCCGCCGTCGTTCAACCGCTTCCAGCATTCGTTCGGCCACATCTTCGCGGGCGGTTACGCGGCCGGCTATTACAGCTACAAGTGGGCCGAGGTGCTGTCGGCGGACGCGTATGCCGCGTTCGAGGAAGCCGTCGAAGCGGGCGGCGGTTCGCTGCTCGACGAGACGGGCAAGCGCTTCCACCGCGAGATCCTGGCCGTGGGCGGCTCGCGCCCGGCGCTCGAATCGTTCAAGGCCTTCCGCGGCCGCGAACCGAAGATCGACGCGCTGCTGCGCCATAACGGGATGCAGGCCTGACGCAGATGGGCGCCGCCGCCGCCCTCCTCGTCGTGTCCGCCGCGGCCGCAGCTGCCGCGCACGGCCAGACGTACAAATGGAAGGACGCGGCCGGCGTGACGCATTACAGCGATACGCCGCCGGCCAAGGGGACGGCGCAGGTGCTGCGCCCCGACAGCCGGCCGGAAGCGACGCCGTCGCTGCCTTACGAACTGGCGCGCGCCGTCAAGCTGCACCCCGTGACCCTGTACACGACGGCGCGCTGCGACGCCTGCGACCAGGGCCGCGCCCTGCTGCGCGCGCGCGGCATCCCGTTCGCGGAAAAGACCGTGAACACGGCGGAAGACCGCGAGCAGCTGCAGCGCGCCGGCGGCAAGGACGAGCTGCCGCTGCTCGTCGTCGGCAACCGCCCGGTGACCGGGTTTGCGGCCGGCACGTGGAACGAAGCGCTGGATGCCGCGTCGTATCCACGCAGGTCCGTACTCCCGCCGGGCTACCGGACCGGCGCCAGCGAGGCCGCCGCCCCGGTGCCGCCGCCACGACTGCCGGCGGCACCGGCGCCGGACGAAGCTGCCGCGCAGGCGGAGCGGCAGCAACCGCGCCGGCAGCCGCAGCCGAAGAAAACGCCACCGGATTTCCAGTTCTGATGACTCCGACTTCCATGACCCGGATCGACTTCCACACCAACATCCCCGACAAGCTCAGCTACGTCTGCCGCCTCGCGCGCAAGGCGTACGCGGCGCGCGCGAAGCTCGTCCTGCTGGCCGACAGCCCGGCGCAGGCCGAAGCCCTGAACGAGGCGCTGTGGACGCTGTCCGGCACCGACTTCATCCCGCACGTGATGGCGGGCGATCCCCTCGCGCCGGAGACGCCGGTGATCGTCACCGCCGACGAACGCGTCGAGCTGCCGCACCGCGACATGCTCGTGAACCTGACGCGCCGCACGCCGGCCGGCTTCGAGCAGTTCGCGCGCGTGTTCGAAATCATCTCGACGGACGAGGAAGACGCCGCCGCCGGCCGCGCGCGCTACGTCGCCTACAAGAAGCAGTCCTATCCGTTGACCCACTTCGTGGCGGGGCAATCATGAGCGATATTCCCTTCAACGACGAAAGCATCCCCGTCCTCACCGAGGTCGTGGCCGAGGTCGTGCCCGAAAGCGCGGCGGCACCGGCCGTGGAAGCACAGCCGGAACCGGAGCAGCCCACCCGGCGCGAGCTCGACGACAACGCCTGGCGCGCCCTCGAGGAACGCCTCGTCGCGCGCGTGCTCGACCGGTTGCAGGACCGCGTCGAACTGGTACTGGAAGACCAGGTCCGCAGCAGCATGGCGCCCGTGCTGGACCACGTGGTGACGCGGCTCGCGACGGAATTGCGCGACGGTCTGCAGGTGACGGTCGAGCAGGTCGTCGCGCGCGCCGTCGCGCAGGAACTCACGCACCTGCGCTCGCGCGACTGAACGCTATCGCTCTCGCCATTAGAACGCTTTGCGCGCAGCGTAAATTAGAGTAACTTTGCTCGGCGCACATAACATTCTTCCTGGAGAGAACATGCAGGTCACTACGAAACTCATTCCCTTCGCCATTGCCCTCGCCTTCGCGGGCACGGCGAGCGCGCAGCAAGTGGTCAAGATCGGCCACGTGGCGCCGATCTCCGGCCCCAGCGCCCACCTCGGCAAGGACAACGAGAACGCCGCACGCATGGCGATCGACGAGCTCAACGCGAAGGGCGTCACGCTGAACGGCCAGAAGGTCACGCTGCAACTGATCTCCGAAGACGACGGCGCCGATCCCAAGCAGGGCACGGCGGTGGCGCAGAAGCTCGTCGATGCGAAAGTCAACGGCGTGATCGGCCACCTGAATTCCGGCACCACCGTGCCCGCGTCGAAAATCTACAACGACGCCGGCATCGTGCAGATCTCGCCCGCCACGACGGCTCCCGTCTACACGCGCCAGCACTTCCCGGGCGCATTCCGCGTCGTCGCCAGCGACGCCAAGCTGGGCAGCACGCTGAGCAAGTACGCGATCGACACGCTGCACGCAAAGAACATCGCCATCATCGACGACCGCACGACATACGGCCAGGGCGTCGCGGACGAGTTCGCGAAGGGCCTGAAAAAGCCGGGCATCAAGGTCGTCGGCCGCGAATTCACGAGCGCCACGGCCACCGACTACACGGCGATCCTCACGTCGATCAAGGCCAAGAAGCCGGACCTGATCTTCTTCGGCGGCATGGATTCCGTCGCGGGCCCGATGCTCAAGCAGATGAAGGCGCTCGGCATCACGGCCGTGTTCATGGGCGGCGACGGCATGTGCACGGACGCGCTGGGCCGCCTGGCCGGCGACGGCCTCGGCGAAGGCAAGGTCTATTGCGCGGAAGCGGGCGGCGTGAAAGGTCCGCAGGAAAAAGTCATGGAAGACTTCCGCGCGCGCTACAAGAAGAAGTTCAACATGGACGTGCAGCTGTACGCGCCGTACGTCTACGATTCCGTGATGGTGATGGCAACGGCGATGCAGAACGCGAAATCGGCCGATCCCGCCAAATACCTGCCGGTCCTCAAGAACATCAAGTACGAGGGCGTGACCGGGACAATCCAGTTCGATGCGAACGGCGACATCAAGGATGGCGCGCTGACCCTGTTCACCTACAAGGGCGGCAAGCGGACCAAGCTGGACGTGATCCGCTGAGCGCAATAAAAAAGCGCGCCTGCACATGCATGGCGCGCTTTTTATTGAGCGTCGGATCGCGGGGTTATTTCTGCGCCAGGACCCATTTGACCAGCGTGTGCGCTTCCGCTTCGCTGACTTGCGGGTTGGCCGGCATCGGGACCGGACCCCAGACACCCGAACCACCCTTCAGGACCTTGGCAACCAGCTTGCCTTCGGCATCTTTCTGGCCTGCGTATTTGGCGGCGACGTCCTTGTAGGCCGGGCCGACCAGCTTGGTTTGCACGGAGTGGCAAGCCATGCAATTCTTGGCCTTCGCCAGGGCGGCCGCGTCTTGCGCGAAGGCGCCGGTCGAAGCCAGGGCAGAGACTGCAGCAAACAACATCATGGTACGTTTCATCGACTCTCTCCAGTTGGGGGCATTTCTTTAATTCGAATTCTATCGTGTTTCCCAGCGCATAGCGGCTTGGACATACTTGGTAACGGATGATACAGATTGTCGTTGACCAGATGGCAGTATTCCGTTGCTTATCAGCAGCACTGTTGTAACATGGCCGCTCGAAAGGAATTCCGTCATGCCCCTGATCCTGCTGATCCTCGTCCTCGTCGTCCTGCGCTATTTCGAGGTCTGGCGCTTCGCCGAACTGTCCTGGTGGTGGATCGTCGGCCTGATGGTCGCCGGTTTCATCTGGTTCGAGTTCATCGAAAAGATGCTGGGCCTCGACAAGCGCAAGGCCCACGACCTCGACGAAAAGCGGCGCAAGGAGCGCGTCAAGCAGAGCTTCGGCAAGCGCAAATAAGGCGCAAGTCGTGCGCCCGGGAGCTTAGTGGCGTATAGCGCATGTTCGATCGGCGTATGAACGCGTCAGCAGGTCACCGCCCCCTTGCTCGCCGGCTGCGCAAGCGCCGCAAACTTGGCCAGCACCCCACGCGTATAACGCGGCGCCGGCCGCACCCACGCCGCGCGCCGGCGGGAGATCTCGTCGTCCGGCACGTTCAGCTGGATCAGCTGCCGGTGCGCGTCGATCGTGATCGAATCCCCTTCCTGCACGAGCGCGATCGTGCCGCCCTCGAACGCTTCCGGCGCCACGTGGCCCACGACCATCCCCCACGTCCCGCCGGAAAAGCGACCGTCCGTGACCAGCCCGACGGATTCGCCGAGTCCCTTGCCGATCAGCGCTGCGGTCGGCGCCAGCATCTCCGGCATGCCGGGGCCGCCGCGCGGGCCCAGGTAGCGCAGCACGAGCACGTCGCCCGGGTTGATCTTGTTCGCGAGGATCGTGTCCATCGCACTGTACTCGTCGTCGAACACGCGCGCCGGCCCCGTGATCACGGGATTCTTCAGGCCCGTGATCTTGGCCACGCAGCCCTCCGGCGACAGATTCCCCTTCAGGATCGCCAGGTGGCCTTCGCTGTACAACGCCCGGTCCAGCGGGCGGATGACGTCCTGGCCTTGCGCCGGCACGGACGGCACGTCCGCCAGTTCCTCCGCCAGCGTGCGGCCCGTGATGGTGATGCAGTCGCCGTGCAGCAGGCCCGCGTCCAGCAGCAGCTTCATCACCTGCGGGATGCCGCCCGCCTGGTGCAGGTCCGTCGCGACGTATTCGCCCGACGGCTTCAGGTTGCAGATCACGGGCACCTTGCGGCGCACTCTCTCGAAATCGTCGATCGTCCATTCCACCTCGGCCGCGTGCGCGATGGCGAGGTAGTGCAACACGGCGTTCGTCGAGCCGCCGGTCGCCATGATCACCGCCACCGCGTTCTCGATCGATCGTCTCGTGATGATGTCGCGCGGCTTCAGGTCGCGCTTGACGGCTTCCACGAGCACGCGCGCCGACTCCGCCGCCGATCCCACCTTCTCGTCGTCCGGATTGGCCATCGTCGACGAGTACAGCAGCGACATCCCGAGCGCCTCGAACGACGACGACATCGTGTTCGCCGTGTACATGCCGCCGCACGACCCGGACGACGGGCAGGCATTGCGCTCGATGCCGTCGAAATCCTCCTGGCTCATGCGCCCCGCCGTGAATTCGCCGACGGCCTCGAACGCCGACACGATCGTCAGGTCCTTGCCCTTCCAGTGCCCCGGCCTGATCGTGCCGCCGTACACGTAGATGCCGGGGACGTTCGTGCGCGCCAGCGCGATCATCCCGCCCGGCATGTTCTTGTCGCAGCCGCCGATCACGACGACGCCGTCCATCCACTGGCCGTTGACGCACGTCTCGATGCAGTCGGCGATCACCTCGCGCGAAATCAGCGAGAACTTCATGCCCTCCGTCCCCATCGACATGCCGTCGGAAATGGTGGGGGTGCCGAACACCTGCGGATTCGCACCGGCATCGCGGATGGTGGCGATGGCCACGTCGGCCAGTTTCTGCAGGCCCGAGTTGCAGGGCGTGATCGTGGAATGGCCGTTGGCGACGCCGATCATCGGCTTGTCGAAATCCTCCTTGCGATAGCCCATCGCGTAATACATCGAGCGGTTCGGGCTGCGGGCGACGCCTTCGGTCACGTGGCGGGAACGGCGGTTGTAAGGCATGGTCGGCTCCTGATGGGACGATTTTCCCAGCATGCCGCGCGGACCGGCTCGCGTCAAATGGGCGGTCACGCGTGCTTCTGATATGCTGCGCGAATCACAGACACGCCACCCATACGATGAACATCGAAACGCGCCAGCTGCGCTACTTCGTCACCGTGGCCGAGGAATTGCATTTCGGCCGCGCCGCCGCGCGCCTGCACATGACGCAGCCGCCGCTGTCGCAGGCGATCGCCGCGCTGGAGGACGGCCTCGGCACCGCGCTGTTCCTGCGCAACCGCCGCACGGTCGCGCTGACGCCGGCCGGGAGCGCCCTGCTGCCCGAAGCCCGCCGCATCCTGAAC
>NZ_JBKYMO010000153.1:0-12020 GCF_047302915.1 Massilia sp. CT11-108
GAGCGCGAGACCGGCCCAATGCCCGCGCTGCCGCTCGCGTTCACGCGCATCAAGACCGTCGACCAGCTCGACGCCGCGCTGGCCGCCACCGGTGGCCGCACCGCGATGCTGGATTTTTACGCCGACTGGTGCGTGTCGTGCAAGGAAATGGAAAAGCTGACGTTCGTCGATCCGGCCGTCAAGGCGCGGCTGGCGAACACGGTGCTGCTGCAGGTCGACGTGACGGCCAACGATGCGGATGACCGGGCGCTGCTCAAGCGCTTCGGACTGTTCGGGCCGCCGGGCATCATCCTGTTCGACAAGCAGGGGAAAGAGATTCCTGATAGCCGGGTGATCGGCTATCAGGATGCGAACAAGTTCCTGGGTTCGCTGGGCAAGCTGCAGTAATCCTCACGCTGTACAAAGCCACGTCGCCCCTGCGAAGGCAGGGGCCCGGGTTCGTGGCTTGGTCGAGAAACCTGGGCTCCCGCCTTCGCGGGAGCGAGGGTGGGTATTCAGCCTTGTGCGGTGTGGCCGCGATGCTGCCAGCCACCATGGCCACGGTGTCCGAAGCGTGCCGCCTTCTCATCGAACGTCTTCTTCTGGTCCGCGCTCAGGACCGAGTAGAAGGTGCTCAGCGACGCCTGGCGTTGTTCGAGGGCGGCCGTGCGCAGCTTCTGCCGCTCGATCATCTTCGCCATGCGTTCCGACGCCGTCAGGTTGGCCCAAGCGGCCCGGTCGTGGGGCTGGCGTGCAGGCGGCTGCATCGACGCCACGAACGCATTCCAGGCGTTTTCCTGGGCCGGCGTGATCTTCAGCTGGTCGTGCAGCTTCGCGATCCGCTTGGCGCGGAATTGCGCGCGCTGTTCCGGCGTCAGCTTCTGGTGCTGCATGCCGTGGCGGGCCTGCGGTGCGGCCTGGTCCGTCGTCTGTGCATGGGCGCCCAGTGCGGCAGCGCCGAGGGTCAGCGCGGACAGGGCGGCGAGGAGGTGTTTGCGATAGGTTTTCATCTCAGGTTTCCTAGTAGGGTTAAAGTTGGCAAACCGCCAAACGTTGTCTTCATGCTCCGATCTGCGTGCATCGCGTCGTCTTCGCACGGTTCCCATCATGGGCGCAAGATGTAAGCGCAGCGTTTCCCGTCTCTCGTTCTTTGTATCAATTTGTTTCCCTGGAAGATCCATATACAAGCCGATACAAAGTGACTGTTCAGGGTTCGAACAACTCGCGATAATGGCGATATGGACAATCCATCTACCATCCTGATCGTCGACGACGACCGCGATATCCGCTCGCTGCTGGCCGATTACCTCGAAGCGAACGGCTACCGCGCGCTTGCCGCGGCCGACGGCACCGCCATGTGGAAACTCCTGGACGAGTCGCGTCCGGACCTGATCGTGCTCGACCTGAACCTGCCGGGCGACGACGGGCTCACGCTGTGCCGCAAGCTGCGCGCGCATTCGACCATGCCCGTCATCATGCTCACTGCCCGCAGCGAGCCTCTGGACCGCATCCTCGGCCTCGAAATGGGCGCGGACGACTACCTGCCGAAGCCCTTCGAGCCGCGTGAACTGCTGGCGCGCATCCGCAGCGTGCTGCGCCGCAGCCACGCGATGCCGCCGAACTCGCAGGTCGAGAACGTGCAGCAGATGAAATTCTCGGGCTGGACGCTCGACCTCACCGCGCGCCATCTCGTCAATCCGCAAGGTGTCGTCATCATGCTGTCGGGCGCCGAGTTCCGCCTGCTGCGCGTTTTCCTGGAGCACCCGAACCGCGTGCTGAACCGCGACCAGTTGCTGAACCTCACGCAGGGCCGCGACGCCGATCCGTTCGACCGCTCGATCGACATCCAGATCAGCCGCCTGCGCCAGAAGCTGGGCGAGGATGCGCGCATGCCGCAGATCATCAAGACCGTCCGCAACGGCGGCTACGTGCTGGCCGGCCAGGTCACGGTGGAGCCGAGCGCGTGAGAGCTTTCCTCGGCTCGATGACGGGCCGCGTGTTTGCTACCCTGCTGCTGGGCATCGTGCTCACGGCCGCGCTGACCCAGCTGCTGGCCGACGCCGAACGCGCGCGCGTCATCGACGAGTTCCGCGACCTGCACAACCTCGACCGGGCCGAACAGCTCATCATGGCCACCGAGATCGTCCCCGAGTCCGCACGCAAGGCCTACCTCGACGTGGCCAACCGTCCCGGCATGCAGCTCGCCGACGTCGACACCCATCCGGCGGCGCTTGCCCCGACCAACTCCGAATTCACCCAGGCGCTCGCCGCCCGCATGGGCAAAGGGTATGTGATGCGGTCGCTGGCCGCGCGTCCCGCCGCGTGCTCGACGGCGCGCGAACAGCCCGTCGTGTTCGGCCTGCTGCGCATGAAGTGGCGCGGCACGTGCGAGAGCATCGCCGTACGCCTGCGCGACGGCGACGACCTCGTGCTGTCCGTGCTGCCGCCGCGCTCGGCCACGTCGCCGCAACGCACCGACTACACGTGGACGATCTCGATGTTCCTCGTCAGCGTGGCCTTCCTCGCCTACCTCGTGGCGCGCATGACGACTCGGCCGCTGAAGCAGCTGGCGCAGGCCGCGAAAGACCTCGGCAACGACATCAACCACCCGCCGCTCGACCTCACGGGCGCCGACGAGATCCGCCAGGCCAGCGCCGCCTTCAACGCGATGCAGGCGCGCATCCGCCAGTACATCTTCCAGCGAACGCAGATGCTGGCCGCCATCACGCACGACCTGCAGACGCCGCTCACGCGCATGCGCCTGCGCCTGGAAAAGGTCAACGAGCCGGAACTGCAGGAGCGCCTGATCGGCGACCTGTCCGCGATGCAGGCAATGGTGCGCGAAGGCCTCGACCTGGCGCGCAGCATGGACACGAACGAGGCCATGCAGATGCTGGACCTCGACTCGTTGCTGGACTCCGTCGTCGCCGACGCGGCCGAGAGCTGCCAGCGCGTGACCTTGACGGGCCACGCCGGCATGGCGCTGCTGGGCCGGCCGATGGACCTGCGCCGCTGCCTGGTGAACCTGATCGACAACGCCGTCAAGTACGGCCACGCGGCCAGGGTCAGCGTCGACCGCATCAACGGCGCGGCGCGCATCCGCATCCGCGATGCCGGCCCCGGCATCCCGGGCGCCGAGCTGGCCCGCGTGTTCGACCCGTTCTACCGGGTGGAGACGTCGCGCTCGCGCGAATCGGGCGGCACGGGCCTCGGGCTCACCATCGCCCGCAACATCGCCGAGCAGCACGGCGGCAGCATCAACCTCGCCAATCATCCGGAAGGCGGGCTCGAAGCGACCCTGATGTTGCCGGAGTTTTATCCCGGCAAATAAGCACGCTGAAAAATCGCACGGGCAGAAACATTACTGTTACACCCGTGTGGGACAATCTCCGGCGGAGACTCGGTCTTGCGGCCGGCGTCACCCTCATCGCATAAATACACAAAGAGAAAGACCGCGGACAGGCGGCACAGGGAGTGGAATGAAGACCAAGAATATCGCGATCGTCGCCGGCATTGTCATTGCCGTCGGCGCCGGCACGTGGGCCGTGAACCGCGGTTCCGATGCGCATGCCGACGGGGCCGCCGCCCCGGGCGGCAAGGGTAAAGGGGCGCAGCCGCCGGCCGTCGTCAACGTCGTGGCGCCGCACCGCCAGGACGTCGCCGTCGTGCAGCAGGCCAACGGCACCGTGACGCCGGTCCGCGCCGTCGACCTGCACCCGCAGACGACCGCGACCATCCGGCAAGTCCACATCAAGGAAGGCCAGTTCGTCAAACAGGGCGAGCTGATGTTCTCGCTCGACGACCGCGAAGACCGCGCCAACCTCGACAAGGCCCAGGCCCAGGTCGCGCGCGACCGCGCGTCGCTGGCCGACCTCGAGCGGCAATACAAGCGCAGCCAGGACCTGTTCGCGCAGCACTTCATCGCCCAGAGCGCCGTCGACACGCTGCGTGCCCAGGTCGACCAGGCCCGCGCCACCCTGCAGGCCGACAGCGCCGCCGCGCGCGCGAGCAGCGTCACGACGAGCTACACCGCGATCCGCGCGCCGATGTCCGGCCGCGTGGGCGGCATCAACGTCTATCCGGGCAGCCTCGTGCAGCCGGCGACGTCGCTCACGACGATCACCCAGCTCGACCCGATCACCGTCGCGTTCACGTTGCCGGAATCCAGCCTGCCGTCGCTGCTGGCGGCGCAGAAGCGGGGCAAGGTCGAGGTCGAGGCGCTGCCGGGCGCCGACCTGGCACCGGTGAAGGGCCTGCTGAGCTTCGTCGACAACACGGTCGACCCGCAAGCCGGCACGATCAAGGTGAAGGCCGAGTTCGACAACCGCGAGACCACGCTGTGGCCCGGCCAGTACGTGAGCACGAAGGTCATCGTGCAGACCTTGAAGGATGCCGTCGTGATCCCGCAGAACGCCATCATCACCAATGCCCAGGGCACGTTCGTCTACGTGCTCGAGAAGGACCACTCGGCCCGCCTCGTGCCCGTGCGCCGCGTGTACGGGGCGGGCGTCGATGCGGCCGTCAGCGGTCTCGCCGGCAGCGAGCAGGTCATTACCGACGGCAAGCAGAACGTGCGCCCGGGCGCCAAGGTCCGCCTGGCGTCCGACATGGGTAAAGGCAAGGGCAAAGACGTCCACGTCGCCGACAAGGGCTGAACACGATGAACCTGTCCGAACTGTGCATCCGCCGGCCCGTGATGGTCGTGCTGCTGTCGATCAGCCTGATCCTCGTGGGCATCCTGGCGTATTCGCACATCCCCGTCGCGGCGCTGCCCAGCTATAACACGCCCGTCATCAACGTCAACGCCAACCTGGATGGCGCCAGTCCCGAGACGATGGCGTCGTCCGTCGCGCTGCCGCTCGAAAAGCAGTTCTCGACCATCGCCGGCATCAACCTGATCACGTCGACGAGCACGCAGGGCAGCACGTCGCTCACCCTGGAATTCGACCCGTCGATCGACGTCAACGCGGCCGCCGTCGACGTCCAGGCCGCACTTCTTGCAGCCCAGCGCCAGCTGCCGCAGGAAATGACGACGTTGCCGTCGTACCGCAAGGTCAATCCGGCCGATGCGCCCGTGCTGTTCATGACGATGACGTCGCCGTCGATGAACTTGTCCGAGCTGAACGACTACGCGGAAAACCTCGTGTCGCCCGCGATCTCGACGTTGCCGGGCGTGGCGCAGGTGTCCGTCAACGGCGGCAAGCGCTTCGCCGTGCGCGTGCGCGCGAAGACCGATCTCATGAATGCCCGCAACATCACGATGGACGAGCTGGCGACGGCGCTGCGCTCGGCCAACTCGAATTCGGCGCTGGGCATCCTCGACGGCCCGCAGCAGACCATGACCATCCAGGGCCCCGCCCAGATGATGAAGGCGGCCGACTTCGAAAACCTGATCGTCGCCACGCGCGACGGCCTGCCGGTGCGCCTGCGCGACGTGGCCACCGTCGAGGACAGCTACCAGTCGACCCGGGCCTTCGGCGCCTACAATGGCGAGCGCGCCATCGTGCTGCTCGTGCAGCGCCAGCCGAACGCGAACACGGTCGAAGTGGTCGACGGCGTGCGCCGCCTGCTGCCGCGCTTCCAGTCGCAGCTGCCGGCGTCCATCAAGATCAACCTCGTCAACGACCGCTCCAGATCGATCCGCGAGGCGATCCACGACGTGAACTTCACGCTGGCGCTGACGGTGGGCCTCGTCGTGCTCGTGATCTTCCTGTTCCTGCACCGCGCGTCGGCCACGTTCATCCCCGCGATCACGATGCCGATCTCGCTGCTGGGCGCGCTGGCGCTGCTGTTCTGGCTCGGCTACAGCCTCGACAATATTTCTCTACTGGGCATCACGCTGGCCGTCGGCCTCGTCGTCGACGATGCGATCGTCGTGCTGGAAAACATCGTGCGTCACATCGAGATGGGCAAGAAGCCGCTGCGCGCCGCGCTCGACGGCTCGGCCGAGATGGGCTTTACCATCGTGTCGATCTCGGTGTCGCTGATCGCCGTGTTCATCCCGATCTTCTTCATGCCGGGCGTGATCGGCCTGCTGTTCCACGAATTCGCCGTCATCGTTGGCCTCGCGATCCTCGTGTCGGCCGCCGTGTCGCTGACCCTCGTGCCGATGCTGGCATCGCGCCTGCTCCCGGCACATGGCCACGACCACACGGAAGAGAAAACCTTCATCGGCCGCCATTTCGAGCGCGGCTTCACGGCGCTGCGCAATGCCTACGAGAAGACGCTCGACGTGGCGCTGAAGCACCGCTTCGTCGTATTGATCGTCGCGTTCGGCACGTTCGCGCTGACCGTCGTGCTGTACACGACCATCCCGAAAGGCTTCTTCCCCGAGGAAGACATCGGCCAGTTGCGCGTGACGACCGAGGCAGCCGAGGACATTTCGTCGTCCGCGCTCGTCGTGCTGCAGACGAAGGTGGCGGAAGTCATCCAGGCCGATCCGGCCGTGCAGGACGTCACGTCGTTCACCGGCGGCGGCAACAACGGCCGCATGTTCATCGTGCTGAAACCCCGCAACCAGCGCGACAAGATGCCGCAAGTCGTCGACCGCCTGCGCAAGTCGCTGCGCGGGATCGCCGGCGTCAACGTCTACATGGCACCCGTGCAGAACCTGCAGCTGGGCGGCCGCCAGAGCAAGAGCCGCTACCAGTACACGCTGCAGAGCGTGTCCGGGGCGGACATCGGCCAGTGGGCCAACGAGTACCAGGAACGCATGCGCAACAACCCGCTGTTCCGTGACGTGACGAGCGATACGCAGGAAAAGGGCTTGCAGGCCAAGCTCGACATCGACCGCGACAAGGCGAACCTGCTGGGCGTGCAGCTGGGCGATATCCGCACAGCGCTGTACGCGGCGTTCGGCGAGCGCCAGGTCTCGACGATTTATTCCAGCGCGGCCAGCTACTACGTGATCCTGGAAACGGCCAACGAGGACCGCCAGTTCGAGGACGCGCTGTCGCGCCTGTCCGTGCGCAGCAAGACGGGCCAGCTGGTGCAGCTCTCCAGCGTGGCGACGGTGAAACGCACGGTCGGCCCCATCGCCGTCAACCACCAGGGCCAGTTGCAGGCGATCACGCTGTCGTTCAACCTCGCGCCGGACGCGCCGCTCGGCGACGCCACGGCCGCCATCGAGCAGATGGGCCGCGACATGAAGCTGCCCGCGTCGATCATCACGAAATACGGCGGCGACGCGGCCGTGTTCCAGGATTCCCAGTCGAGCCAGCTGATCCTGATCGTCGCCGCGGTCGGCGTCATCTACGTGCTGCTGGGCGTGCTGTACGAGAGTTTCATCCACCCGATCACGATCCTGGCCGGCCTGCCGTCCGCCGCGGTGGGCGCGCTGCTGACCTTGCGCCTGTTCGGCCTGGACCTGACGATGATCGCCATCATCGGCATCCTGATGCTGATCGGCATCGTGAAAAAGAACGCGATCATGATGATCGACTTCGCCCTCGACGCCCAGCGCAACCGGGGCATGGCGCCGGAGCAGGCGATCCGCGAGGCGTGCATCCTGCGCTTCCGCCCGATCTTGATGACGACGCTGGCCGCGCTGATGGGCGCGCTGCCGATCGCGCTGGGCCTCGGTGCCGGCGCCGAGCTGCGCCAGCCGCTGGGTCTCGCGGTGTGCGGCGGCCTGATCTTCTCGCAAGTCATCACGCTGTACATCACCCCGGTGATTTATTTGTACCTCGACAAGTACAGCGGCAGCGGCCCGATGACGGATACGCAGCTCGTGGATGTGGAGCAGGGGCGGAAGCCGGTATTGACGAAGGTGGCGTGACGATTCTGCTGGGCAAGGTTGATACACACTGTAACAACCATTAAGCTACCCAGCTTGTACTCTCATTACAGATCCTTAACAGCGCGTGCGCGGCTAATCCAAACGGGTTAGACTGCGCCTCGTCAATATCATTTATTTGTCCTCCGACCGGAGGCGTTCATTATCTTGCGTGACCATTCCCATATCCCGCTGGAAGACAGCGATGTCTGCGCACATTGCGGCCAGCCGCTGCCCGGACGGAAAGTGGTCATCTATGGGCAGAAGGGCCCGAACCGGACCGGCATCGCGATCACGATCGGGCTGCACCTGCTGCTCGTGGCCGTCTGGCTGTTCCAGCCGAAAGTCGAAAGGCACGCGCCGCCGAAAGCCGGCGAAGCCGTCGTGTGGCTGCCGCCGCTGAAGCAGAACAAGCCCGCCGCCAAGCCGGCCGAGCAGGCACCGAAGCACACCGCCAAGGCAGCGGCCGCGCCGAAGTTCACGCCGCCGCGCATCACGATGCCGCGCCTGCCGAACACGATCACCGTGCCGGAGGTCAAAACGGTGGAGGAAAAGCCGCAGCCGCCGAAGGAAGAGACGAAGACGCCGCCGCAGGAAGTCGACATGCAGGCCTATATCGAGGCCCAGCGCAAGCGCCGCGGCGCCCCGGCGCAGACGGACCAGGCCGAGGAAAGCGAAGCCGCGCGCGGCACACGCAACGCGCTCGCGAACATCGCCGCCATCAACGGCCGCGGCGGCCAGGATCCGAACGAGACGGGCGGCGTGTTCAGCATCTCCAACAAGACGTTCAGCCGGGCGGACCTGAAATTCCGCGGCTGGAACCCGAATTTCAAGCGCCGCTGGCTGACGGCGGTGACGGTCGAGCGCGGCAGCGACCCGGACATCGAGACGGCCATCGTCAAGAAGATGATCGAGCTGATCCGCAAGGAAAAGACCGGCGACTTCGAGTGGGATTCGCACCGCCTGAACCGCGTCGTCACGCTGTCGGCCCGGCCGCAGGATACGGACGAACTGATGGCCTTCCTGTACAAGGAAATGTTCCCGGAATACAAACCGCCGCGCTAGGCCGGGGCTGCCGGCCCAGGCATCGTCACTCGTGCGAGGAGAACAGCTTCTCGATCGGATAGTGGTGCTTGACGAAGGGCGACTGGATCACGATGTAGCTGAAGTATTTCTCGATGTTGATGCTCTGCCGGAGCACGTCCTCGGCGATGCTGTGGTAGTGGGCGACGCTGCGGGTGACGAACTTGAGCAGGTAGTCGAAGCCGCCGCTGACCAGATGGCATTCGACGATCTCGTCGATGCTACGGATGGCGGCCTCGAACTTGGCGAAGTCCTCGCGGCGGTGGTCCGACAGGGTGACCTGCGTGAAGACCACCTGCATGTCGCCGAGTTTCTCGAGCTGCAGATGGGCCCCGTAGCCGTTGATGTAGCCCGCCTTCTCCAGGCGCTTCACGCGGATCAGGCACGGGCTGGGAGACAGGCCCACGGCATCGGCCAGGTCGACATTCGTGACCCGGCCGTTACGCTGCAGGTGGCTGAGGATGCGGATGTCGATCCGGTCCAGCTTGAGGGTATCAGGGATCATCGTGGCCTGCCATTTCTGTCTCGCCGTTGATGCTAATCATCATACTATCAGCGTCTCTGTAATGCATATGATGATTTTTCCCTGAGGCCACATCAAATTGTCTTGAGCGCGCGGCGCACGTCGGCCTGGTCGAGCACCTCGTCGAGGGTCCGGGTCAGGCGCTCGAACATCAGGTCGAAGTCATCCGCCGTATAGCACAGGGCCGGGGCGAAGCCGAGCACGTTGTCGCCGAAGGCGCGGAACACGAGGCGGTTGCGGTAGGCCGCGACGGCGATGCGTTCGTGCAGCTTCAGCGCGGGGTCGAAGCGGGTCTTGTCGGCCTTGTCGGCGACCAGTTCGAGCGCGCCGAGCAGCCCGCGGCTGCGCGCGTCGCCGACGAGCGGGTGCGAGAGCAGGTCGCGCAGGCCCTGTTCGAAGCGCGGTGCCTGGGCCTGGCCGTTGGCCAGCAGCCCGCCTTCGGTGTACAGGCGCAGCACTTCGAGGCCGACCGCGGCGCTCACCGGGTGGGCGGAATACGTATGGCCATGGCCCACCGGTACGCCGGCCGGCATGTGGTCGGCGATGCCGCGGTACACCGCGTCGGACATCAGCACGGCGCCCATCGGCGCATAGCCTGCCGTGAGACCCTTGGCCACGACCATCAGGTCCGGCTCCACGCCTTCCTCCTCGCACGCGAACATCGGGCCCGTTCGGCCGAAGCCCGTGATGACTTCGTCGACGACGAACAGGATGTCCAGTTCGCGGCAGGCGTCGCGCATCGCCTTGAGCCAGCCCCTGGGCGGCACGAGCACGCCGCCGGAGCCCTGGATCGGTTCGCAGAAGAACGCCGCTACATTGTCCTGGCCCAGCTCGCGGACCTTGGCGCGCAGCGCCTCGACCGACGTGCGGATGATGGTGTCCGGATCGGAACCGGCCGGATTGCGGTACGGGTAGGGCGAGGGAATCTTGTGCTGCTGGGGCAGGGGCAGGTCGAAATTGTGGTGGAACACGGCCAGCGCGGTCAGGCCCGCGCCCATCGTGGACGAGCCATGGTAGCCGCGCTCGAGCGAGATGAACTGCTTCTTGGTCGGACGGCCGGTCGAGTTGTAGTAGTGCGTGACGAAGCGGATGGCGGAATCGTCCGCGTCCGAGCCGCCCAGCGTGAAATACACGTGGCGCAGCGAGGCCGGCGCCAGTTCCACCAGGCGTGAGGCAAGGCGGATGGCGGGTTCGGAACCGAAATGGAAATAGCCGGTCGCATAAGGCAGCTTGCGCATCTGCTCGGCGGCGGCCCGGACCACGCTCTCCTGGCCATAACCGACGTTGACGCACCACAGGCCGGAAAACGCGTCCAGCAGTTCCGTGCCCTGCGCGTCGCGCAGGTAGGCGCCGTGGCCCGATTCGAGGATCGTGACCCCTCTTTGCTCATGGGCCTGGTAATTCACGAGCGGGTGGATCAGGTGGTCGCGGTCCAGCGCGACGAGGGAATGGGTAGGCATGAAGGGCTCCAGATGAAAGGGGAAGACAGCGACATGGTAGCCACGGGCGCGCAGCGATAGCTGCCGCCGGCACGGTGGAAAACATGGCGGGCATTGCGTAATTGCGAAGGATTCGGAATTTCCTGCTGCGCACCCGGTGCGATACTGCCTGCCCGACGCAGCCCGTAGCCCACCAGGAGATTGCCTTGACCCTCACCATCAAGACCCGCCTCGGCATCGTGATCGCCTTCCTGTCGGTCCTCGCGGCCGGCATCGGCGTGCTCGGCCTGCATGGCATGCAGCTGGCCAACCAGGGCCTCAAGGAGGTGTACGAGAACCGCGCACTGATGCTGGAGCGGATCTCGCGCATCGACGCGCTGCTGCTGCAAAACCGCCTGTCGCTGGCGCAGGCCATCAACGACCCGATGGCCGACATCAAGGCCGAATCGGCGCGCATCGAGCGCAACGCCGCCGAGATCGACGAGGCCTGGCGCGCCTGCCTGCCCGCCGCCGTCCTGCGAGAGGAGCGGCGCCTGGCCGACCGCTTCGGCGCCGCCTGGACGCGGATGCGGGACGAGGGGCTGCGGCCGGCCATGGCCGCGCTGCGGAGCGGCGATGTGGAAGCGGCCAAGGCCGCGCAGGAGCACATGCGCCCGATGGCGGGCGAGGTCGCGGAGGACATGCACGGCTTGCGCCGGCTGCAGGTGGACGCGGCACGGCGCGAGTACGAGCGGGCAGCCGCGCGCTACACGGTATTGCGCAACGGCGCGGCAGCGGCCATTGCACTGGGCACGCTTGCCGCCGCGCTGTTCGGCGGCTACCTGATCCGCCACATCTATCGCGATCTCGGCGGCGAGCCGGCGTACGCCGCCGCCATCGTGCGCCGTATCGCGGCAGGGGACTTGAGCGGCGCGGTCGCCCTGCGCGCGGACGACCGGCGCAGCCTTCTGGCCGCGATGGATTCCATGCAGCGCAGCCTGACCCGGACCATCGGCCGGATCGACGCCACGGCGGTGACGATCGGCGCCGCGTCGACCCAGGTCGCCGGCGGCAGCGCGGATTTGCGCGGCCAGATCGAGGAGCAGGCCAACGCCCTGCGGCAGACGGCGGCATCGATGGACCAGGTGGCCCGGGCCGTGAAGCAGAACGCCGACAGCGCGCGCGACGCCGACCGGCTGGTGGCCTCCACCGCCGCATTCAACGCCAGGATGTTGGTCTGGAA
>NZ_JBKYMO010000154.1:0-11978 GCF_047302915.1 Massilia sp. CT11-108
GAACGCGGCCGTCGAAGCGGCGCGCGCCGGCGAACAGGGCCGCGGCTTCGCCGTCGTGGCGGGCGAGGTGCGCACGCTGGCCCAGCGCTCGGCCGCCGCGGCGAAAGAGATCAAGGCCCTGATCGTCGATTCCGTCAACAAGGTCGAGGACGGCACGAAGCTGGTCGACCAGGCCGGCATGACGATGAGCGAAGTGGTCGACAGCATCCGCAAGGTGAGCGACATCGTCGCCGAGATCGCCAGCGCCAGCGGCGAGCAGAGCACCGGCATCGAACAGGTCAACCACGCCATCGCCGACATGGATTCGTCCACGCAGCACAATGCCGCCCTCGTCGAGGAATCGGCGGCCGCGGCCACCGCGCTGCGCGACCAGGCCGACAAGCTGGCCGAAGTGGTCGCCCTGTTCCATATCGACGCGACAGCCATGACGGCACCGAAAGCCGCGCCTGCGCCCGCCCCCTCGCGCGCCGTCGTGCCCGTGAAGACGAAGACGAGCGTCCGCAAGCCGGCACCGAAAGCGGCATCGACCGAGGAGTGGGAAACGTTCTGAAGCCGTCCGTGCGTTCCCGGCCGAACCGGCGCGTCGGACTCGGGTTATCCTTGTGCTCCCGGACTGGAATGAGGCGAGGAGACGGAAAATGTCTTACGAGGAACGCGACGACTACGGCATGTACAAGAACAAGCATGGCAAGGGACCGGGCCCGGAGCTGATGGGCGCGAACACCCTGATCGGCGACCACGTCCACAACCTGCAGAACGAGCACCTGGGCGTCATCAAGGAATTCATGGTGGACATGCGCACGGGTGCCATCGTCTACGCCGTGATGTCGTCCAGCCGCTTCCTCGGGCTGGGCGAAAAACTCTTCGCCGTGCCCTGGCAGGTGCTGACCTTGGACCCGCAGCACAAGCGCTTCACGATGGACATCCCCAAGGAACGCATCGCCAGCGCGCCCGGCTTCGATACCGACCACTGGCCGGACATGGCCGATACGCGCTGGATGGGCGAGGTGCACGCGTACTTCGGCACCTCGCCGGTTACGGTTTGACCGGGCGACCTCGCTGAATCACGTCGTCCGATAATTGTCCAGGCTCGATTTGAGCTTGGCACCACAGCTCGTCACGTCGTCCTCGAAGGCGATCGAGACGCCATTGATGCGATGGTGCGCTGAACCGCTGGCGATCGTGCAACCGCTGTGCCCTTGAACTGGACAACTGCACGCGTCGCCAACGCAGGCCACGGGAATGCCATTCACCTTGAAATGGCTGGCACGGGCACTGATCACTTTTCCACCGTGACTTGTCGCGTCGCCTAGCCGAATCACATTACGCATGTTTGCCTCGATCAGTGCCGTGCAGTCGCCAGGTCTTTCATAGCCGGACTTTCTTCTGCCCCGAGAACAGCGCCAACCGTCGGCGGCTTGTAGTTTTCGGAGTCAACAGCCGGCTTCACCTGGTGCTTGAACACATCCCGGCCCTCCTGCTTGCTCAGGGACGCCTCTGTCGGAGGGCTGATGAACACGATGCTTGCCCCTGCGGGATCGCGCAGGTTGATCGCAGCCGACGTGCCTCCATGGATATAGCTGCCCATCACGCCCAGCGCCATCTGCATGAAGAACGTAGCGGCACCGGTATTGCCGAGGCGGCGATCGGTGTTGATGAATTGCGCCGTCTTACTTGTGTCGATCCCGGGCCCGCCCTGCGCGGCATAGGCATGCAGCACGCCTTCCAGGGTCGCCTGCTGGTCAACATGGTTGCCGAACGCACCGACGATCCGGGCCGGGCCTTTTGCGCGCTCCGCGTCAGGCAAGGTCTGCAACGCTTGCTGCCACCCGGCCTCAAGGATCTTCTGGCGGGCCTCGCGCCGCTTGACTGGCTCGCCGTGCTCGTCCTCGAACTTCACGAAGACAGGGCGGTGGATGTAGCCGAGCGAAGGCAGGTTGTCGAAGGCTTCCATCTGGTTGCGGTTCCATGGGACGGGGAACCACGGGGTCGGCTTCCAGTCCTTGGGCGGATCGTTCATCCAGCGGCGGAAGGCGGCCAGCGAGATGTCGGCTTCATTCTTGTCGAAGACCGGGCGCTTGGCGAAGACGGCTACGGCCTTCAGCCATTCGGCGACAGTGGGATTGCGGCCGCCGTCGAATTGTTCCGGGTGGGCAAGTTTTGCCGGCGTTGGTGCTGACTCCTTCAAGTGGTAGTACATCCTTCGAAGATTTTCCTGCAGATAGTCGTTGGCCGGGTCGTCCCATACGTAAGGTCGCAACGGCTCGACCCGCTCGCGTCGCGCCAAGACGAAAACAGCCGTGGAATCGGGCATGTCAGGGATATAGTAGCCATCCCTGATGAGCCGCGGAGCCTCTGGCGGAAGATCGCCATCACGTGTGGCCGAGCTGTCGTCCGCCAGAAGGATGACATATGGCAGGTCCGGATGGCTGTCGAAAAACGCGAACACCTGTTCTAGCAACTGGTCGGGGCGTTCGCTCAGCTGCCATGGTCCCGTGACGAACAGATGCCATGCCATGCCGGTGGTTTCCGCGCTGGCGGCCAGTCCTGCGATCGGCCGAAGCTCGCTCGGTTGTTGCGCAGGATCGGGAATCGGACTTCCGGCATAAAAGCTGGGGACGCCCCAGAACATCGGGGATGAGTCGGCGCCGTTTTCCAACGCGTCGCAGGCACGTCCACCGCTCGCGCCAATCTTGTCGTTAGCCGCCCATTCGTATTTGTTAGGATCCTGCTCGCGGATGCTGGTGAAGGGCGTCCCCATCTGAAGGACGTCCCACAGCTTCCCCTGCCGGTATTTTTCGTAGGTCACCCCAAGGCCGATCACTTCCAGCACGTATTCGCGGCGTGCCTTCCCGGCACGGGCGGCGGCTTCCTGTTCCTGGAGTTGCTGGTTTTTCTGCTGCCACTCGCGCTCGCGCGCGTTAGCGGCAGATGAAGCGTAAAGCCATTTGCCACCAAACAGCAGGATGACCAACACTAGCGGCACACTGAACCAACGCATTCTATCCATCGTCGTCTCCACGCTGACTTTTGCCAGTTCCGGGTGCAAGACCCGAAAATCGAGCATCATCCACAACAGGCATACAAAGGGAAAAGCGATGACCGCACCGGCAAAATACCGCCACGTCGCGGGTCGCTTGACGTCACTCGCAACTCCGATCGCCGGACTGCTCATGACGTCACCTTCATGTCGCTCGTCTGGGTTACGCGTTTTCCGGCCGTGGTCTCGGACACGACGATCCCCCACAGTTTCCCCGTCAACAGCGGAAGGCATGGAGGCAGGTTGCCGAAGCTGTAGTACTTTGCGTTGCCCTCGATGAGCTCACGCCGCCACGGTGGTTCGCACTGGAGGTAGGCACCGAAATCGGTCACGAACTTCTCCCATCTCAATATGCCGGGACGGGGTTTTTCCTTTGAATCCGGCATCTTCAACCGCCAATCCGCCACCGCACACAAATACGCATAAAACCTGGGATCACTGGACGCCTTCCCGCTCCCGATCGCGACATCATAAGCGGTCACCTGGCTATGGTTCCTGGCGCTGTCGAAGATGGCACTGTGAAAGGACTTTGCACCCAGTTCATGCTGCCAGCGCCGTCGCGCCACGTTCGGACTTTCGCCGATGACCGCGAGCACCCTGCCGTCCGGATGACGAATGGCGCTCAATACCGTGAACTTATCGTCTGGATTGGAATTGTTCGGATTCTTTTCGGCGTTGTACGCGGCCTCCATGCGCTGCAGGTCGCTCTTCCCCAGTAGCTGCGGCGACGCTGGATGCGTGGCATATCCGGCCGGGTCGGGGCGCTCCTCGACATGTCCCTTCATGCCGGCACTGCTCGTAACTGCGATGGCAGCCGTAATCGGATCGACCTCCTCGCACGGCCCACGATCGCCCGGTTTCAGCATCGCATGGCTGGACCCGGCAGGAAGCTTATCGGCATCGACCTGGTTGCCGCGCATGTCGGCCAAGCAGGGTTTAGGGAGGGTCTCGCCATTGATGGTGCGGATACCATTGCGCTGTTCTTCCGGCGTGTCGTACCCGCGGACCGGCCACCTTGCGATCGGCAACGAGGCACGCAGACTGCGTCCGCTGGACTCGACGTGGGCATGGTCATCTTCGCCCTTCAGGCGCAATGGGAAGTCGTGTGGCGGGAGTCCTACGAGCACGGGGCCGACCTTCTGCGCGCGCGGGTCCAGGCGCTGCTTCGCGGTGAATACGCGTTGGCGAAATCCCTCTCCCAACTCCGCGAGAGGCTGTCGCGCGATTTTTTCGGATTGCCAACGGGGAGCACCTGTCATGAAGCCCTTGCTGGCAGCAAAACCGCCGGCATCCAATTGTCCCTTCAACCGGGTACCGCGGATATAGTCCGGCACGCCCTGCCAGCCTATACCTTTCATGTTGTCGAGCGCGACCGTCATGTCTTCCGGGCTGAAGTAGAGGTAAACCTTGCCCCGGTTGTCGCGGTCCTCATCCGGCTTCCAGCGCCCTTCGACCATGCCGCCGCAACTGGTCTCGTCGATCTTCGCGAATGCCGGCTCGCTAGCCTTCGCCTTGGCGACACCTTGCACGATGTTGACCAGTGTCTGCAGCCTGGCGTTCAGGTTCTGTGTTCCGGATATTTGATCGTAATACGGCTTCATGACGCCATCCGTACCACCGGAAAACATATTGATAGCCTTGACCTTGAAGTTCGTGTCCTCGTCAAGACCATACGGAGGATGGGTCAGGATCAGGGTGTCGGCGGTACGTTCCCCGCGTTCGATCAGGAACGCCTGGGCGAGGAGACTGATCAGGCAGCCCTGGCTGTGCGCGACGATCGTGACCGTATCCTTCGGCTCGTAGTCGCGAATGATTGACACCAGTGCCGCCAGGCGACGGGCAGCCAGCACCATATACATGCGTCCCGGACCGTCACGTAATGGTCGCAACGGATCGTTCATGATGTCTGCCGGTGCACCGACGCCGCGATTCCACATGTCGGGCAAGGTGCTGGTGGCATTACCAAATGGCCCGCCTTCTTTCGACAAATCCTTGTCGAGGCGGTTGCCGTAACGGTCGGTTATCTGGCCATTGACCGTCTTCGTCTCGTCCCTGACTTCGCGAAATCCCCAGTAGAACGGAATCACCGGACTGTTCGTATCTTTACCCAGCTTGCGCTTGTAGTAGGCGTCATCCGGATCGTCGACCACCTGGTCTTTGTCGGTGGGCAGCGTGTAGTCCGCGGGCGTGAAGTGACGATACAAGCGCCGCTCCAGGCCCGCGCACAAGCCGGCTTCCACGTCGGCATACCCGGCGCCCACATCGTTCACGCCGTGGATAATGATGATGTTGCCCGGCTGCTCGCGCGGGTGTTCGATGACTTTGTCGGACACGCGCTTGTGCTGCAATACCGTCGTGGTCGTGTGCGCCACATACTCCGGTTTCGGATATTTTCCGGCCATCTTCTCCTCCCATGACGTTATTGTTCGCCACCTCGCATGAGCCCGATCTCGGCCATGTGCATCGCATCGCGTTCGATCAGGCTGGACTTGCCGTCGGCGCTGCTCCGGGCCTGTAACGCCGATCCATCGCTGAGCGCGATATTCAGCTTTGCGTCCTTGACGACCGCACCCGGCGGCCTCTCACCGGTCTCCAGCGGAATACCGGGCGCGTAACGGACCACGAGTTTCTGGTCCGCATTGCCATGGCCAAAACTCGGGAACCCGGCCGTCATGGTCTCCGGTCCGTCATAGAGAAAGTCTGGAGCATGGAACTTGAGCGGTTGTTTACTGCCAATGACGGGCGGACCGTCGCCCAGCTTCAGGAATGATCCGTCCTCGGCCACCAGCAGAATGACCTTGGCGGAGATTTTGGCCATACCTTCGGTCGCGGATAGCGTCAGGTTCTTGGCCGAGTTGATATCCGTATCGTCGTGCTGGCTCTGGAGCAGGACCTTGCCGAAGTGGGCGATACCGGTAAGGCCGTCATGGTGGGCGAACAGCGAGATGCCTTTGCCCGCGTTGAGATTGAAGCGCTGTCCTGCCGTCAGTTGCAGGTGCTGCTGCGCCACGGTATCGATGTTGCGTGCCGAATAGCTGACGATCGCACTAGTGCTGGCAAAGCCGATACCGGCTGGCGACGTGATGCCGATGACCGGCTCTCCCGGCTCGGCCGCTTCAGGCGCGGTGTTGCTGCCGTTTTCCCAATGCCTGAAGCGGGTCAGCAGTTTGTTCTGTTCCCCGGCGTCGAGCGACAGGCCATTGTGTTCAGCCGCGTAACTGCCAAGTGCGTTGCATAGCTCACCGCACTCGCGCAACAAGTCCAGGAAATCGTCGCGTGCCAGTTGTCTGCCTTTCGTGGCCGCGCCCCCCAACAACTTCCATGAACTCAGCAAGATGCCGCGGGCTGCACGCAAGGCGATCGTTTCATCGCTGCGCAACTCGGCCCCTTCGCCCCGCGGGGCGGCGCCGCCATCTCGGCGCGGCTCGGTCAAATAGCCCAGGTTCAACTCAGTCGACCCGTGGTCGCTCTCCAACTGCGCGCTGATCTGGCCCGGCGTATCGTCCAGTCGAAGCTGGTTGCCGCGCGCGCCCCTCACTTCGCGTGACCGGATACCGGACTGGTACTTCGTATCTGGCAATCGGCCCTCATGACGAAAGGCTGGCGGCAATGCCGCCCCGTTGAATACCTGTCCAACGATGATGGGCTTGTCCGGATCACCGCCGGCGAAGTCAACAAGTACTTCGGTGCCAACTGGAGGGAGCAGACGCGTGCCGCACTCGCCGTGTGTACCGAGCGCACTGCCGGCCCAACTGGAGGCGACGCGGACCCACGCCGAATCCCGGTCGGAATCGGAACTGCCTGCGCCCCCTGCATGAACATGGTCTTCCGGGCGGGCGGACTGAAAGCGGATCTTGACGCGTCCCAGCTCATCGCACCACACCTCCTCGTTCGCGGGTCCGACCACGATTGCCGTCTGCAAAGCGACAACCGGAAGCGGAGCGGGAGGAGGAACAATGCGGACGTCACGCCGCACACAGGTAAAGCAGACTCTGAAACGGATCGGCTCGCCCTTGACGTCAACGAAGTTGGCAGCGTCCCCGGTGTCCCAGCCATTGCGGTTCAACAGCCGGTCGACACGTGCGTCTATCTCGACCGGCAGGTTGTTCCGCGCCGCGATGCGTTGACTGGTGACGACGAAATCGCGTTCATTGGACGGGTGCATATCGATCTCGGGATGCCCTTGAAGGCTGAACCATTCACCGACCGACAGATCACGCACGCCTCCTTCACCGTAAAAATGCTTGGACTCATAATCGTGGTGCGCCATCCGGGCGTCGCCCAGGTCGAAAAGATCGCGTGCGGTATCGCCAATGTGAGGTGGTGCGACCCAGTAATCGTCCAGGACTGCGGCCAAGTCATTTCCTTGCACTCCCTGGTCGGCCCGTGACCGTGTACGAGCTGCCATGAAGGCATTGCCGGACGGCTGCTTGTAATCCCAGCTGTAGAGCGAAGCACTGCCCGGTTGCAAGCTACGGGAGGCTCCCCAACCATCGATTGCGTCACGTTCCTCCGTGGCGGCATCGCGGTGGAAACGCACGGAACCCGCCGTAGTTCGCGCAAGCTGATTGGGATCATCGAACAGCACGAGCGTGTGGCCAATAGCAGGCTCCAGTCCGGAGCGTGTCTCCTGGTCGGGCAAGCCGCTGCGGAACATCCACGCGACCCCTCGCCGCCACAGCAGGCGTCGGATGAATGCGGCATCAGATTCGTTGTGCTGCATGATCAGTTCGCGTTGCGGATGCTTGTTGTCGAGACCCGTAGCAACTTCCAGATCGAACGTCGCGCGCAGTACACCGCTGCGTGCGCGCCATTCAGACACCAGCGTCCTGACGACATCCAGTTCGCTCCGGTTACGAAACACACGCGTGTTGCTGCGACCTTCCATGACTGACATCGCATCGCGCATGACCAACTGGTACGTCGCGAGAGCGCCATCGCTTTGGCCGGATAGAGCCTCGGTGACGATCCCGCAGATGCGACGCAACTCGCCGCGATCGGTCACGATGCGCAGTTCGGCGGGCACACCGATGAAATCCTTCAGCGCCAGGCTCGCGTCATCCGCCACGCACAGAATGCGGTAAACAAAACCGCCGCAAATAGATTCACTGCCGAGCACACGTTGAGGCAATAGCACGTCATCACGTATGCCACCGGGCCGAGCCAGCGCAAGGCCTAGCGGACGTTCACGTGTGACGAGCCTGTACTCCGCCAATTCGATCGCCCGTCGCAAAACGCCTTTGCCCATTGGGAATCTCCTCGATGTCAACAGGCCATCCCGGCCAAATCGTGATCAGGAACTCAGGAAAGGCATAATGATTCACGCATGTCAGAGGTCTCATCATGCGTTGGCGCAATTTCAGTGGTGAAATCACAGGACATGGCGCACTACCAAGGCTGCCCAACACATGGGCGGTAAGGCGCTATTTCCGCCGGTTGTGTGAACCGGCGGAGCTGGCAGGACATTGCGCCCCGCCGTTGTTTACTTCTTCGGCGGCATCAGGTCGAGCAAAATCGCCGTCTCGGCCTTGATGGTATTGACGACGGTCGGCTTGAAGTCCGGCGCCCACTGCGGCGAGTGCGTACCCGGCAGCGGCTGGCCGGCCTTCTTCGCGGCGTCCAGGCGGGCGGCGTCGACGGCGCCCACGTGCAGCAGGATCGCCTTCACGCCCGGTTGCTGGCCATACTGCGAAAAGTCTTCCGACGTCATCTTCGGCGGCATCTCCTTCACGAACTCGGGGCCCACGGCGCCCTGCACGGCCTTCACCATGCGGGCCAGCGTCTCCGGATCGTTGTAGACCGAATCCGTACCCGGCTTCACTTCCACCAGCGGTTCCTTCGGCGCGCCGGCGGCCATCGCTTCGCCCTTCGCTTCGCGCGCGATGCTGGCCAGCACGCGCTTGCGCACTTCCGGCTTGAAGGTGCGCACGGACAGCTGCAAGGTCACCTGGTCGGGAATGATGTTCGCCTGCGTGCCGCCGTGGATGCTGCCCACGGTGATCACGACCGGGTCGATCGGGTTGTTCTCGCGCGAGACGAGCGTCTGCAGCGCCAGCACGATGCGCGACGCCATCACGATCGGGTCGCGCGCCTCGTGCGGCACGGCGCCGTGGCCGCCCTGGCCGAACACGGTGATGCTGACGACGTCGGACGACGCGCGGAACGGACCGGCGTGGTACATGATCGTACCGGACGGCATGGACGCGTCGTCATGGAACGACAGCGCGTAATCCGGCTTCGGGAAGCGCGTGAACAGGCCATCCTTCAGCATCGCGCTGGCGCCGTTCACCGGCTCCTCGGACGGCTGGCCGACGAGCATCAGCGTGCCGCTCCAGGCCTTGCGGTTCCCGGCCATCAGCTTCGCGGTGCCGTACCACGCCGACATGTGCAGGTCGTGGCCGCAGGCGTGCATCACGGAGACAGTGTCGCCGGCGGCGTTCTTCGTCGTGACCTTGCTGGCGAACGGCAGGCTCGTTTTTTCCTGGACCGGCAGTGCGTCCAGCTCGGTGCGCAGCATCACGGTCGGGCCGGGGCCGTTGCGCAGGATGGCGACGACACCGGTGCCGCCGACGCCGGTCGTGACGTCGAAGCCCAGCGCCTTGGCGCGCTCGGCCAGCTTGGCCGCGGTCTGGAGTTCGTTGAACCCGAGCTCGGGGTTGCGGTGCAGGTCCTGGTACAGCGTTTCGATGGCCGGGTAGCTGGCGTTCAGCTGTTCGGCGAACGGCGCGGGCAGCGCGGCGGCGCCGGCGGCCTGGGTGCCGATGACGCCCGCCAGGAACAGGGTGGTGCGGAGAATGCGGGAAGATTTCATGAGTATCCGTGAACAAAAAAAACGGGTGGACGATGCCGCCACCCTTTTTTACGCTAACAGATGCGTCCAAATGCGACAATGGATCGTTTAACAATTCCCATAGGTAGCCTGTGGAAACTACGTAGTGGAGTGTTGCGTAAAAGTTTCTTTACAGAATTTATTTTTCCAAGTGGAAAATATGATGCGTACAATATGCCCCTTCGTTTCACAAGGACTCACGATGGGACTCATTGCAAACATGAAGATCGGCCGACGCCTCGGCCTGGGCTTCGCCCTCATCCTCGCGATGACGGTGGCGATCGCCGCGGTCGGCGCGTGGCGCCTCACCGAAGTTGCCAACGCGACCAAGGCCATGATGGCCGTGCCGCTCACGAAGGAACGCCTGATCACGGACTGGTACAGCCTGAACTACGCGTCGATCCGCCGCACCGCCGCCATCGTCAAGAGCACCGACCCGTCGCTCGGCCCGTACTTCAAGGACGACGCGGCGGCCTCGGTGAAGCGCGCCGCCGAACTGCTCAAGCAGATCGAACCGCTGATCGCGGCCAGCGGTCCGGAACATGACCTGTTCGCGCAAATCGTCGAACAGCGCAAGACGTACAGCGCGTCGCGCGACGGCGCCGTCAAGGCCAAGGCCGACGGCAACGCGGACGAAGCCGCGCGCATCCTCGACCAGGCGTTCACGCCGGCCGCCGGGAAATACCAGGCACTGCTGCAAGACCTCGTCGCCATGCAGCGCACCAGCATGGATGCCACCGCCGCCGCGATCGATGCCGACGCGACGCTCAGCACCCGCCTGATCGTCATCTTCAGCAGCTGCGCGCTGGCGCTGGGCGCCCTCGTGTCGTGGCTGCTCACGCGCGGCATCGTGCTGCCGATCCGCGCCGCGGTGGCCGTGGCCGAGACGGTGGCGGCCGGCGACCTGACGCACGCGATCGAAGCGCATACGCAGGACGAGACGGGCGCCCTGCTGCGCGCCCTGCGCCACATGAACGACAGCCTGGTGGGCATCGTCAGCCAGGTGCGCGGCGGTACGGACACCATCGCGACGGCCTCGCGCGAGATCAGCGCCGGCAACCTCGATCTGTCGGCCCGCACCGAGCAGCAGGCCGGCGCGCTGGAAGAGACGGCCGCGTCGATGGAAGAACTGACGACGACCGTGCGCCAGAACGCGGACAATGCGCGCCAGGCCAACCAGCTCGCCATCGCGGCGTCGGCCATCGCCACGCAGGGCGGCGCCGTGGTCGGCGAAGTCGTCACGACGATGGGCGCCATCAACGCGTCGGCCAGCCGCATCGCCGACATCATCGGCGTCATCGACGGTATCGCCTTCCAGACCAACATCCTCGCATTGAACGCGGCCGTGGAAGCGGCGCGCGCCGGCGAACAGGGACGCGGCTTCGCGGTCGTGGCGTCGGAAGTGCGCAACCTCGCGCAGCGCTCGGCCGCCGCGGCGAAGGAGATCAAGGACCTGATCGCCACGTCGACGGCCAACGTGGACGCGGGCACGAAGCTCGTCGACCAGGCCGGCGCGACGATGGAACAGGTGGTCGGCAGCATCCGCCGCGTGACCGACATCATGGCCGAGATCACGAGCGCCACGCAGGAGCAGACGGGCGGCATCGAGCAGGTCAACCAGGCCATCGGCCAGATGGACCAGGTGACCCAGCAGAACGCGGCGCTCGTCGAGGAAGCGGCGGCGGCCGCCGCGTCGATGCAGGAGCAGGCGGCGACGCTGGCCGAAGTGGTCGGCGTGTTCAAGGTCGAGCGCGGGTTCAGCCTGGCTGCGCCGGTGGCGGCAAGGCCCGTCGCTCGTCCCGCCCTGCCGGCGAGCTTCTGACCCCTTACACCTTGCGCACGCTGCAGACCGTGTCGAACCACGACTGCATGCCCACCAGCGGCGCCGGGTTGACGGGCAGGATGGCATTGATGTTCACGCCGTTGCCCCGCCCGCCGTTGCGCGCGTCCCACCACACGCCGTTCGTGAGGTCGTCGACGCGCGGCGCCGGCGCAAGGCTCTTGCGGATCGGCGCCTGGCCGGTGGCATCCAGCACGGCGTCGCAAAAATACCTGTCCGAGATCGTGCACGACAACCCGATGTGGATGCATCCGAAGGTGGCGCGGCGC
>NZ_JBKYMO010000155.1:0-11931 GCF_047302915.1 Massilia sp. CT11-108
GGCCGCGGCTTCGCGGCCGCCCATGTACTGGACGAGGGTGTCGGTTTCGGGCAGGGCTGGGTGATTGGGTTCGTCCGGCGCGGTGCTGGACGTGAAGAACGCGACGCTGCGCGCGACGCCGCGCTTGGTCAGCGGCTGCAGCGTGGCCGCGGCGGCGGCGACGGCCGTCGTGATGCCGGGGACGACTTCGACCTCGATGCCCGCTTCCTCGAGGGCGCGGAGTTCTTCGTCGGCGCGGCCGAACAGCATCGGATCGCCGCCCTTCAGGCGCACGACGCGCTGGTAGCGCTGTGCGGCATCGACGAGTTTTTCATTGATGACGGTTTGCGCCGTGGAGCGCTGGCCGGAGCGCTTGCCGACCGGGATCAGCTCGGCCTGCCTGCACAGGGCCAGCATCTCGGGAGTGACGAGGGCGTCGTACAGCACGACCTCCGCCTCCCCGAGCAGGCGCGCCCCGCGAACGGTAATGAGATCAGCAGCGCCGGGACCGGCTCCAACCAGATAAACTTTTCCCAACGCCGCCATGGATCCCTTTCGTTCGTTACGCGTCAATACGGATCATACCCGCTGCGACCGTCTGATGGGTAACTTCATCGATGAGGATGAAGGCACCCGTTGCGCGGATCGCATCGTAGGCGTCGGCGGCCAGCGGCTGCTGCACGGTCAGTTCGATCCGCGCGATGTCGTTCAGCTTCAGGCCTTCGGCCGGGTTGTCGACGGCGCGACGCGTCTGCGTGTTGACGTCCAGGACGGAATCGATCGCCTTCACCTTGGCCATGGTCTGGCGCGTGCCATGCTTGATCCAGTACTTGCGGCGCACGTCCAGGGGCTCGTCGGACATCCAGCACACATCCGCTTTCACCTGCTTCAGCAAGGTGGCCGGTTGCTCGGCCGGGGCCAGCACGTCGCCGCGCGAGATGTCCACGTGCTCGTTCAACGTGATGGTGACCGACTGGCCGGCGACCGCTTGCTGCAGCGGGCCGTCGAACGTCAGGATTTCCTTCACGGTCGCGCTGTGGCCGGACGGCTGCACGACGAGCTTGTCGCCCACGGCAACCTTGCCCGACTCGATGCGCCCCATGTAGCCGCGCAAGTCGTTCGCTTCGTGGCCGTTGTGGCGTGCGACCAGCTGCACCGGGAAGCGGAACGGGGCGGCGTGCGTCTCGTCGTAGACCGACAGGCCTTCCAGCAGTTCGATCAAGGTCGGGCCTTCGTACCAGGTCATGTTGTCGCCGCGCTCGACGACGTTGTCGCCCGCGAGTGCCGACAGCGGGATCGCCGTGATGTCCTTCAGGCCCAGCGTGTCCGCGAACTTCGTGTATTCCGCGACGATGCGGTCGTACACGGTGCGGTCGTAGTTCACGAGGTCCATCTTGTTGACGGCGACGATCACGTGCTCGATCTGGAGCAGCTTGGCGATGGTCGAGTGGCGCTTCGTCTGCACGAGCAGTTCGACGCTGCCGTCGTCGCCGAGCTTCACCTTGGACACGTCGACGAGGATGATGACGGCGTCCGCGGTCGACGCGCCCGTCACCATGTTGCGGGTGTACTGCTCGTGGCCCGGCGTGTCGGCGATGATGAACTTGCGCTTCGGCGTGGCGAAATAACGGTACGCGACGTCGATCGTGATGCCTTGCTCGCGCTCGGCTTCCAGGCCGTCCGTCAGCAGCGACAGGTCGATCGTGTCGCCCACGGTGCGCTTGTGCTTGGAGCGCGACACGGCGGCCAGCTGGTCGGCGAAGATGCCCTTGCTGTCGAACAGCAGGCGGCCGATCAGCGTGCTCTTGCCGTCGTCGACGGAGCCGGCGGTGATGAAGCGCAGCAGACCGGCCTGGCCGCTCTGGTCGTTATCGTGGTTCAGGTTGTCGTTCAGGGCGTTCATCAGAAATATCCTTGTTTCTTGCGCTTTTCCATCGAGGCTTCCGACGTCTGGTCGTCCATGCGGGTCGCGCCGCGCTCGGTGATCTGGGTGATCGCCGTTTCGGCGATGATGGCGTCGACGGTCGACGCATCCGATGCAACCGGGCACGTGCACGAGATGTCGCCCACGGTGCGGAAACGGACGACGCGGGTCTCGACTTCCTCGCCGTCGCGGGCCGGCGTCAGCGGCGTCAGCGGCACCAGCAGGCCGTTACGCGGGATCACCTGGCGCTCGTGCGCGAAATAGATCGGCGGCAGGGCCAGCTTTTCGCGGGCGATGTATTGCCAGACGTCGAGCTCGGTCCAGTTCGAGATCGGGAACACGCGCATGTTCTCGCCCGGGTGGACGCGGGTGTTATACAGGTCCCACAGTTCCGGACGCTGGGCCTTCGGGTCCCACTGGCCGAATTCGTCGCGGAACGAGAAGATACGCTCTTTCGCGCGCGCCTTTTCTTCGTCGCGGCGGGCGCCGCCGATGCAGGCGTCGAAGCCGTATTCGGCGATCGTTTCCAGCAGCGTGACGGCCTGGGCCGCGTTGCGCGAATCCGTCTGCGGGTTGCGCAGGCGGACGGTACCTTTCTTGATCGAGTCCTCGACGGAACCGACGATCAGGCGCTCGCCCAGTTCGGCCACGCGCGCGTCGCGGAAGGCGATCACTTCGTCGAAGTTGTGGCCCGTGTCGATGTGGACGAGCGGGAACGGGAATTTACCCGGACGGAACGCCTTCTCGGCCAGGCGCAGCAGCACGACGGAGTCCTTGCCGCCCGAGAACAGCAGCGCAGGGTTCGAGCATTCCGCCGCGACTTCGCGCAGGATGTGGATGGCTTCGGATTCGAGCGCGTCCAGGTGGCGCGCATTCACGTCGCTGAGGGCGAGCGGGGTGTCACTAAAAGTCGTCATTTTGCTGAGCCTGTGATGTCTTGATTGGCCAATTAGGCCGGGGCTACGGATTTGATTCGAATGAGCTTGCCGTCCACGAGGTGCAATCCGCATTCCTTGGAGTCGGCGTTTTCCCACCACCAGCGGCCGGCGCGCACGTCCTCGCCCGGCTGGATCGCGCGGGTGCAGGGTTCGCAGCCGATCGACGGGTAGCCGCGGTCGTGCAGGTCGTTGTACGGCACGTTATTGGCGCGGATGTATTCCCACACGTCCTCTTCGCTCCAGTCGGCCAGCGGATTGAACTTGGCCAGGCCGTGCGCCGTATCGTCTTCCTGCACCGGCAGGTCGCTGCGCGTCGTCGACTGCGCGCGGCGCTGGCCCGTGATCCATGCCTTGTTGCCGGCGAGCGCGCGGCCCAGCGGCTCGACCTTGCGCACATAGCAGCAGCCCTTGCGCATCTCGACGCTGTCGTAGAACGCGTTCAGGCCGTTTTTGCTCACGTACTCGTCGACCAGTTCCTGCTTCGGACGCATCACGACGATGTCGTAGCCGTAGTGGGCCTTGACCTTGTCGATCATGGCCAGGGTTTCCTTGTGCAGGCGGCCGGTCTCCAGCGAGAAGATGGTGATCGGCAGGCCGGCCTTCAAGATCAGGTCGGTGAGGACCATGTCCTCGGCCGCCAGGCTGGAAGCGAACACGGCAGGCGAAAAATCGCGCGCAATGCGCTCCAGGATGCCGCGGGTTTCATTCACCCGCGCGTTCAGGTCGCTCATGGGTTTCCTTGTTTGATCGTCAGATGCCGGCGCCGACGTCGCTGTGCTCGGGCAACGCGCCGCGCTCGTGGCGGCGGAACAGCGGCAGCGGGTTGTCGACCGCCGCCTGGTACGTTTCCGAGAATACCGTCAGGCCTTTCAGTGCGTCATGGATGTTGCGGTCCTGGCGCGTCGCATAGGCATTGAAGCCGCAGCGGTACATCTGGAACAGCTGGTCGCGCAGCACGTCGCCGATCGCGCGCAGCTCGCCCTGGTAGCCCAGGCGCTTGCGCAGGTTGTAGGCGATCGAGTAGCCGCGGCCGTCGCTGAATTTCGGGAAGTCGATGGCGACGACGGCGAACTTGTCGAGGTCGTCCTTGACCGTCGTGGCCAGCTCGTCCGACGCGAACCAGATGCCCAGTTCCCGACGCTCCGCACGGCCCAGCAGCTGCTCGCGCTGCGCCAGCCAGACCTTGACCGGGACGATGATCTTGCCGGCCGGGACTTCAACGGTTTCCGGGGTGCCGTCTTCGACGAGTTTCAGGACGCTCCAATCGTCATCCACCACCTCGCGGTGCTTGATGATCTGCTTGTGCGAGTGCAATTCGAAATTAGGCATATTCGTCTTCCCCAACCAATGCGCCGGCCGGGATCGGCGTGGCATACACATGTTCCTTGAACGGCGCGACACCGAGGCGCTGCGCCACGTCGACGAAGCGTTCGCCCTCGACGCGATTCTTCACGTAGACCTCGAGCAGGCGGCCGACGACTTCCGGCATCTGCGGTGCGGAGAACGACGGGCCGATGATCTTGCCGATGGCCGACTCGTTGCCCTGTGCGCCACCGATCGATACCTGATACCACTCGGAACCGTCCTTGTCCACGCCCAGCACGCCGATGTGGCCCACATGGTGGTGGCCGCAGGCGTTGATGCAGCCCGAGATGTTCAGTTCGATGTCGCCGATGTCGTGCTGGAAGTCCAGGTTGTCGAAACGCTCGGCGATGGCGGCCGCGATCGGGATCGACTTCGCGTTCGCCAGCGAGCAGTAGTCGCCGCCCGGGCACGAGATCATGTCGGTCAAGAGGCCGATGTTCGGCGTCGCGAGGCCGCGGGCCTTCGCCTGCTGCCAGATCTCGAACAGCTTGGCCTGCTCGACGTCGGCCAGCACGAGGTTCTGCTCGTGCGTCACGCGCAGTTCGCCGAAGCTGTACTTGTCGGCCAGGTCGGCCACGAAATCCATCTGCTCGGCGGTCGCGTCGCCCGGCGGCACGCCGGTTTTCTTCAGCGACAGCACGACGGACGCATAGCCCGGCACCTTGTGCGGCTTGACGTTGCGCTGCAGCCAGTTGGCGAACGCCTTGTTGTCGGCATGCTCCGCACGGGGATCGATGCTGGGCAGGGTCAGGTAGGGCTTCGGATTGAACCATTGCGCCACGCGTTCGACTTCCTCGCGGGTCAGCGTTTCCGGACCATCCTTCAGGTCGGCGAATTCCGCCTCGACCATGCGCGCGAATTCCTCGGCGCCCACGGCTTTTACCAGAATCTTGATGCGGGCCTTGTACTTGTTGTCGCGGCGGCCGAACTGGTTGTACACGCGCATGATTGCTTCCGTGTACGTCAGCAGGTGCTGCCAGGGCACGAAGTCGTTGATCACGCTGCCGAGGATCGGCGTACGGCCCAGGCCGCCACCAACCATGAACTTGAAGCCGACTTCACCGGCGTCGTTGCGCACGGCGGTGAGGCCGATGTCGTGGACGGCGATCGCGGCGCGGTCTTCCACGGCGCCATTGATCGCGATCTTGAACTTGCGGGGCAGGGCGATGAACTCGGGGTGGAACGTGCTCCACTGGCGGATGATTTCCGCGTACGGGCGCGCATCGACGATCTCGTCGGCGGCGACACCGGCGAATTCGTCCGTCGTCGTGTTACGGATGCAATTGCCCGACGTCTGGATCGCGTGCATTTCGACCGAGGCCAGGTCGGTCAGGATGTCCGGGGTCTGTTCCAGCTCGATCCAGTTGAACTGGATGTTCTGGCGCGTCGTGAAGTGGCCATAGCCGCGGTCGTACTTGCGGGCGATGTGGGCGAACATGCGCATCTGCGCCGTCGACAGCAGGCCGTACGGCACGGCGATGCGCAGCATGTAGGCATGACGCTGCATGTACAGGCCGTTCTGCAAGCGCAGCGGCAGGAATTCTTCTTCGGTCAGCTCGTCGGCGAGACGGCGCCGTACCTGGTCGCGGTACTGGGCGATGCGTTCACGTACGATGAGATGGTCGTATTGGTCGTAACGGTACATGGGCAAGATTCCTAAGGGGGCGGGCCAATCCTGACCCAAACTATCCCGAATATTAATAAAATCCAGCTATATTCCAAACGACGGAGAATTTATTTGCTTATATGAGCCTGCGGTATAAGCATCCTTGTAAAATGCGGCATCAGATTGACAAGATAAGGGCAATGAACCTACACCAACTACGTTTCGTGCGCGAAGCGGTCCGCCAGAACTACAACCTGACCGACGCCGCCAAGGCGTTGTTCACGTCGCAACCCGGGGTGTCGAAAGCCATCATCGAGCTGGAAGAGGAGCTCGGGGTCGACATCTTCACCCGTCACGGCAAGCGCATCCGCGGCCTGACGGAACCGGGCCGCCTCGTCCTGCAATCGGTCGAGCTGATCATGCAGGAGATCGACAGCCTCAAGCGCATCGGCAAGGAATACGCCGCCCAGGACAGCGGCAGCTTCACCATCGCCACCACGCACACGCAGGCGCGCTACATGCTGCCCAAGGTCGTGCAGGCGTTCATGCAGCGCTTCCCGAAAGTCAGGTTGTCCTTATTGCAAGGCAACCCGCGCCAGATCGCCGACATGGTCAAGAACGACCAGGCCGACCTCGCCATCGCGACCGAATCGATTGCCGCGGTCGACGGCCTGATCACCTTGCCGTGTTATCAATGGGAACACGTCCTCGTCGTGCCGCACGAGCACCCGTTGACGAAATCGAAGGCGATCTCGCTGGAAGAGATCGCGGGCTACCCGCTGATCACGTACGACGCCGCCTTCGCGGGCCGTAGCAAGATCGACCATGCGTTCGAACTGCGCAACCTCAAGCCGGACGTCCTGCTGGAAGCGATCGACGCCGACGTCATCAAGACGTACGTGGAGTTGGGCATGGGTATCGGCATCATCGCCGGCATGGCCTTCGACCAGGAACGCGACCGCAACCTGCGCGCGATTCCCGTGGGCCACCTGTTCGGCATGAATGTGTCGCGCGTGGCCGTCAAGCAGGGCGCCTATCTGCGCAGCTATATTTATACGTTCATCGAGCTGCTGGCCCCCACGCTCAACCGCAAGATGGTCGAGTCCGCCATGCGCGGCACCAGTGAAAATTACGAGCTTTAATACCATGAATCGACAGAATGACCCCGTCGCGCGTTACTACGCGAGCAGCACGCAGGCGGCCGACGCCGCGCTGTCGCGGGCGGAACGCGCCAATGACTTATCGAAGGTACGCGAACGCATCGCGCAACTGGTGCGCGGGCAGACCGTGCTGGAACTGGCCTGCGGCACCGGCTACTGGACGGAAGTGATCGCCGCCAACGCCGACAAGGTGCTGGCCACCGATATCCTCGACGAGATGATCGCCCGCGCTGCAACCCGCCGCTTCCCGGAGGGCAAGGTAGCGTTCCGCAAGGTGGATGGCCTGGACCTGCCGGAGGACCTGGGCACGTTTTCCCGCGTGTTCATCGGTTTCTGGTGGTCGCACCTGAAGCGCGACGAGCAGGATGCGCTGCTGGCCCAGCTGCGCGTGCGGCTCGGCTCCGACGTTTCCCTGATCCTGCTGGACGACGCCTACGTCGAGGGCAGCAGCACGACGATCGCGCGCACGGATGCGCAAGGCAATACGTATGAAATCGTCGCGGCGCCGGACGGCGAGCGGTTCGAGTTGCCGAAGAATTATCCGGCCGACAGCGCGCTGCGCAAGCGGCTGGGCGGCGAGGTGCGCGAGATCCGCATCGAGCGCCTGACGTATTACTGGCTGTTGACCTGCCGGCTGAAATGACGCGTGGGCACGGGGTGCCCACCCTACGCGCATCGGTAGGGTGGGCTCCCCGAGCCCACGCGAATGACGGCGTACTTAGAACGAGTGGCGCATGCCGACGGTGAACACCGACGGATCGCCACCCAGCGACGTCGCGGCTGGGGTCAGGTTGTTCGAACCCGAGTTCAGGCCGAAGGTGGCCAGGCCGTTGTTGTTCATGTTGGCGTACGACGCGTACAGGTTCGTGCGCTTCGACATTGAGTAGCTGTAGGCCAGTGCCCAGGCATTGCCCTTGGCGCCGTTTTCCAGCTTGTTCTGCTGCAGGTTCACGTAGACCTTGCTCGGGCCGAACGGGTAGCCGGCACCCAGGTTGTACTGCTTGAACTTGTTGTTCGCGCCGTCCGGATCGGCCGACAGGTAGTTGGCCTTGATCTCCAGGCCGCCGACGTCGGCGAACGTGTAGGCGGCGCCCGCGCCGTATTCCTTGTCGTTGCCCGACGAAACGCGCTTCAGCGTGTGGTAGGCGGCGCCCAGGTACAGGCCGCCCATCTTGTATTCGGCACCGATGCCTTTCAGGTCGCCCGACGGACCCGTGGTCTTTTCGCCGGCGGAATACGTGGCCAGCAGGTCGAAGCCGTTGAACGACGCGCTCTTGTAGTTGACCGAGTTGGCCAGGCGGCGGGTTACCTTGCCCGAACCGAAGGCCGACAGGTTGGTGCCGTAGAAGCCCTGGCCGAATTCGTCGGAGGCGCCGGCCACGACGGCGATCGGCGAGTATTCGCGGCCCAGCGTCAGGGTACCGAAGGCGCCTTCCAGGCCGACGACGGCGCGGCGCTGGAACAGACCGGAGGAATCCTGCGCGCCGGTGTCGACGGCAACGCCCGCTTCCAGGTTGAAGATGGCCTTCAGGCCGTTGCCCAGGTCTTCCGAACCGCGGAAGCCGAAGCGGCTGCCCGACTGGTTGCCCGACTGGACGTTGGTGTGACGGCCGTCCGGATTGCCGGCGTCGCCGGACTCGATGGCGGCGTCGACGACACCGTACAGGGTCACGTTGGTCTGGGCGGCGGCGAACAGGGGGGTGAGGGCGACCACGGCTGCGGCCAGGCGTTTGACTTGCATTCAGGATTCTCCAATAAGATGTCGGACGATTCAAACAATGTGGTCTATTGCTTGATTGGCAGGCATCTTATCGAAGCGATATGTCGATTTGATGACACAGTGAAATGTTGCGAAATTACCACGCCTACTTTCACTTCTGTTGTCATCAATGTGTGACAACAGGATTACACGAGGTGATCGTGCAGCGGCAGCACGATGTCGATACGGGTGCCGTGCGGCTCGTCGGCGCCGATCGAGATCTCGCCCTTCATCGCCCAGACCCGTTCGCGCATGCCGATCAGGCCCAGGGATTCCGCCTTTTCCATGTCTTCCGGACGGATCCCGCGGCCATCGTCGCGGATCGTGATGAGCAGGTCGCTGTTCAGCCGGAACAGATTCATCATGACGCGGGTGGCCTGCGCATGGCGGGCGATGTTCGTCAGCGCTTCCTGCACGATGCGGAAGATGGCCGTGCTGGCCGTGTCGTCAAGGCGCAGCTCGGCCTCGTCGGCCAGCAGCGTGGTGGGGATCGCGTAGCGTTCGATGAAATCGTCGCGCAGGCCCTGCAGCGCGAAATACAGGCCGCCTTCGTCGAGCGCGCGCGGACGCAGGTTGGTGGCGATGCGGCGCAGCGACGTGATCGCGGTCAGCAGATTGTCTTCCATGCCGCGCATCAGCCGCAGGCTTTCGCTGGGCGTGCCGTCGGCGTGTTGCAGCAGGGTGAGGTCCATGCGCAGCGATGCGAGCAGCTGGCCGAGGTCGTCGTGCAGTTCGCGCGCGATGTGGGTGCGCTCTTCCTCGCGGATGGTCTGCAGCGCGGCGGACAGCTGGCGCAGCTGGTCGTGCGAGCGCGTGAGTTTTTCCTGCACGCGGCTGCGGTCGCTCACGTCGCGCATGACGACCGTGTAGAACGGTGCGTTGCCGTTGGTGCGTGAAATGGAACCCTCGATGGGGAAGCGTTCGCCATCCCCGCGCAGGCCCATGACCGTGTAGTCGGTGGCGCGGCGGCCCGCGCGGCCGCTGCCGGGGCGGAAATAGTCCACGGGTTCGTCGACGTCCGCGTTCGGCGACTCGATGTAGCGTCCCAGCGGACTCCCTACCATCTGCTCGACGCTCGTGCCGAACAGGGCTGCCGCGGCCGGATTGGCCATGACGATGGTGTTCGACTGGTCGGCGGAAATGATGGCTTCGCTGACGTGGTTGACGATCTGGCGGCTGGCCTGCACGGTGTCGGGCTCCTGTCGGAAGCGCCGGCCCAGCCAATAGCCGGCCGCGAACCCGGCCAGAAGCCAGGTTGCGGTCCTGCCGGAAGCGCGGGGGCGGCGCGGGCGTTTCATTCAACTTGCTTGATAGAAAACAACCCGCTGTGCGGATCTGGCATCTACCTTACCCGCCGTGCAAACTGCTGGCTTGACTTACATCTGCTTGAAGAGGTGCAGGAAGCTGCGGCTGACTTCCAGTTTTTCCGAGCGGCCCTTGATCAGCACCAAGTGGCGGCCACGGATGTCGCGCGTCACGCCTTCGATGGCGTTGACGTTCACGAGCGTGGCGCGGTGGATCTGCCAGAACAGCGACGGATCGAGTTCTTCGGCCAGGTCGCGCACCGGCTTGCGGATCAGTGCCTCGAATTTCTCCGTTTGAACGCAGGTATATTTTTCGTCGGAACGGAAAAACAGGATTTCCTCGACCGGGATCATGCGCAGGTCCTGGCCGATGCTGGCCTGGATCCATTGCAGGTATTTCGGCTTCGGCGCCGCGATCTTTTCGGCGAGCTGGGACAGCATCGCGGTCACCGTGTCGCTGACATTGACGGACGCGGTGGCCGCCTGCGCGGGCGTCGCCAGGCGTTCCTTCAGGCGTTCGACGGTGATCTTGAGGCGCTCGGGCTCGGGCGGTTTCAGCACGTAGTCGATGGCGCCCCGCTCGAACGCTTCCACGGCGTACTGGTCGTATGCGGTGACGAACACGACCTGGCTGGCGTCGCCGATGTCGCGCGCCGCTTCCATGCCCGTCTTGCCCGGCATGCGGATGTCGAGGAAGGTCAGGTCGGGCTTCAGGTCGTCGACGAGCTGCACGGCCTCGTCGCCGTTCTTCGCTTCGCCGATGATCTCGAGATCCGGCCACACCTGGGACAATCGGGTGCGCAGCAGGTCGCGCATCAGTCTTTCGTCGTCGGCAATGATAGCGGTAGGCATGGTCGGGGGCAGGCAGTGAAGGAGTGTCGATTATTCAACGAATCGTCGGTACAGGCAATACCCGAAATGCTTACTTCGGTGCAAGCTGGTACGGGACCTCGATGGTGGCGATGACCCCGGTCGGGCTGTTGGCCGCGATGTGCAGCTGGCCCGCCTCGCCGTGCAGCAATTTCAAACGCTCGCGGATGTTCGACAGCCCCAGGCCGGTGCCCTTGCTGGGCATGACGCCGAAGCCGACGCCGTCGTCCGCGACCGTCACGCGCAGCTTGCTGTCGACCACTTCCGCCCTGACGGCCAGGTGGCCGCCCTCGGGCTTGCATTCGAGGCCGTGCTTGATCGCGTTCTCGACCATCGATTGCAGCATCATCGGGGGAAACGCCGCGCTGCGCAGGCCGTCCGGCACGCTCAGTTCGACCGTCAGGCGTTCTTCCATACGCATCTTGAGCAGGTCGAGGTAGGACTTGACCATGTCGACTTCGCGGCCCAGGTTCGTGACGAGGTTGTTGTCGCGCATCTGCGGCAGCACGGCGCGCAGGTACTGGATGAGTGTCCGCTGCATGGCGGATGCGCGCGGCGGATTGGTCTCGATTAGGTGCTCGACGGAAGCGAGCGTATTGAACAGGAAGTGCGGTTCCACTTGGGCCTGCATGGCCTGCATCTTCGCTTCGGACAGCTGGCGCTGCATCGACTCGCGCTCGGCGGCGGCCGTGGCCGACTGCATCTCGGCCTCCGCGCGCTTCTTGCCGCCCACCAGCGCCTTCGTGCCGAACAGGGCGAGGATCAGCAGCCAGACGAAGCTCGTGAACCACGTCGACGCCTGCTTGTGATAGCTGCGTGCCTTTGCTTCGGCCGCGTCGTCGACGGCCGCTTCGATGGCGTTGGACAATTCTTCGCCGATTTGCGGCGGCAGGTCGATGTGGACCTCTTCGCCGTTGGCGCCGCGCAGGGTCTTCGTGACCGGCGCCTTGGGCGGGGCGGGCGGTGCCGGCGGTGCCGGCGGCGGGGGGCGGGCGGGGCGGGGGGGTGGGGGGGGGGGGGGCGGGG
>NZ_JBKYMO010000156.1:0-11920 GCF_047302915.1 Massilia sp. CT11-108
CCGCAGGATCGCCCGCAGGCGCGCTTCCAGTTCCGGGAACTCGAACGGTTTCGTCATGTAGTCGTCGGCGCCGGCGTTCAGGCCCGCCACGCGGCTGTCGAGCCGGTCGAGGGCCGTCAGGACGAGCACCGGCAGGTCGGGCCGGGTCGCGCGCAGGTTCTTCAATACCGTCAGGCCGTCGACCATGGGCAGGCCGAGGTCGATGATGGCGATATCGAAGGTCTGCCGGGTGAGCAGGTATTCCGCCACCGGACCGTTCGGTGCGTGCTCGACGGTGAAGCCCGCGGCATTCAGTTGCGCGGTCAATCCGTTTGCGAGGATGGGGTCGTCTTCGGCGAGTAAAAGTTGCATTTCTTAATATTAACGGATTTGTGACGGCGTTACCATCGGCGACCGTTTCGGGCTAAGATGCACGCCATGAAAGTCTTCGCCACGGCAATTGCGCTCGTTACCGCCTGGTGCGCCACTGCCGTGCACGCGGGCGAACTCGAGGTGCTCCACTTCTGGGACGTGGGCGACGACGCACGCGCCGTGAACGTGCTGAAATCGACCTTGCAGCGCCAGGGACATACGTGGAAGGACTTTGCCGTGACGGCCGACGCGAACGGCTTTCCGCTCTTCCTGCTGCGCTCGCGCGTCCAGTCGGGCAATCCGCCGGCCGCGGCCCAGGTGAAGGCGCCGGTCATCCAGCAATGGGCGCGCGAAGGCGCCCTCGCCAACCTGGATGCCACGGCACGCGCGGGCCAGTGGGACGCGGTGCTGCCGCGCGTCGTCAGCGACGCCATGAAGTACAAGGGCAGCTACGTCGCCGTGCCGGCCAATATCCACCGCATCAACTGGCTGTGGATTAACACGCGCATCCTGAAGCGCGCCCATGCCCAGGTGCCGGTCACGTGGGACGACTTCTTCGCCGCGGCCGACGCCATGAAGCGGGCCGGGTATATCGCCGTCACGCATGGCGGCCAGCCCTGGCAGGACTTCCTCCTGTTCGAAAACGTCGTGCTGGGCGTCGGCGGCCCCGAGTTCTACCGCAAGGCGTTCGTGGCGCGGGACCCCGGCGCACTGGCCGGCCCGGTCATGGAACAGGCGTTGCAGACGTTCCGCCGCATCAAGCCGTACACCGACATCGCCGCGATGGGGCGCAACTGGAACGTGGCGGCGTCGCGGCTGGCGAACGGCGAGGCGGGCATGCAGTTCATGGGCGACTGGGCCAAGCCCATCTTCCAGACGGCGCAGCGCAGCGGCAGCCTGGAGTTTGCCTGCGTGCCCGCGCCCGGAACGGCCAAGGCCTATGCCTATACGGTCGACTCGTTCGCCCTGTTCAAGGTTAACAGCCCCGCCAAGACCCGCGCCCAGCAGGACTTCGCCGCCGACCTGCTGGCGCCCGGCGTGCAGGAGGCATTCAACCTCGTCAAAGGGTCGATTCCGGTGCGCCAGGGCGTCGACCTCACGAAATTCGACCGCTGCGCGAAGCAGTCGGCCGCCGCCTTCGAGGCCGCCTCCCGTGGCGGCACGCTCGTCCCCAGCATCTCCATGACCCTGCCGCCCGCGGTCGAGGATGCCATGCGCGAGGCCGTCAGCGCCTACTGGCACGACGACCGCATCACCGCCCGCGCGACGATGCAGCGCCTCGTCGCGGCCGCCCGCCGTCCCTGATTCCCCTCCTGTTGCTCCTTGCACCGTCGCGCGTCGGCCCGACGTGTGAGTTTTCGCGTGTATCTGTTCGGCCACACCCGTGAACATTGTCACTATTTAATTTGACTAACAAAAACATTGCGGCGTAGACTTAATTAATGCCACATTAATTTGACGCGAATATTCGTTAATAATGTTTCACGCCGCGTCGACGGCGCATTCCAAACCAAGGAGATGATGTGAACCAGTTCAGGAAAACGGCTATCGCCGTCGGCGTGTCTCAAGTCGTGCTGCTCGCCAGCGGCATGGCATACGCACAAACCACCCCTGCCACCGACAGCGGGACGACGTCGGTCATCGTGGTCGGCCAGCGCGCCTCGCTGGAAAATGCCCAGAAAATCAAGCAGAACGCCGACGAGGTCGTCGACTCGATCGTCGCCGACGACATCGGCAAGCTGCCGGACCGTTCGGTCACCGAGGTGCTGCAGCGCGTGGTCGGCGTGACCATCGACCGCACCATGGCCAAGGGCGACCCGGAACACTATTCGGTCGAAGGTTCGGGCGTGATGGTCCGCGGCCTGAGCTACGTGCGTTCCGAGCTGAACGGTCGCGACTCGTTCTCGGCCAACGGTGGCCGTTCGCTGAATTTCGAAGACGTGCCGCCCGAGCTGATGGCCGGCATCGACGTCTACAAGAACCCGTCGGCCGAACAGATCGAAGGCGGCATCTCCGGCCTGATCAACCTCCGCACCGCGATGCCGTTCGACTTCAAGGGCCGCAAGCTGTCGGTCTCGGCGCAGGATACGTATTCCACGCTGAAGAAGGGCAAGCCCCAGCCGTCGTACTCGATGATGTTCTCCGACCGCTGGAAGACGCGCTTCGGCGAGTTCGGCGCCCTGTTCGACCTGGCCACGTCGCAAAGCGGCACCCGCACCGACGCCTTCCAGGTCTCGCCTTACTACCCGCGCACCGACGTCGTGCCCGGGCAGACCGTCTGGGTGCCGAACGCCGCCAGCTTCCGTTCGCTGGAATTCGACCGCAAGCGCGACGGCGCCTATGCCGCGTTCCAGTGGAAGCCGAACAGCAACGTCCAGTCGTCGCTCACCTACTTCAAGTCGCGCTACAAGATGAAGTGGGACGAGCAGGCGATCTTCGGCCAGTCCAGCCCGTACAACCTGCAGGTCGCGAACGGCAAGTTCGATCCGAAGGGCGCCATGATCAGCGGCGTGCTCACCGATCCGACCGACGGCGGCGTCAACTTCAACGACGACACCCGCACCTCCACGCGCAAGTCGGCCACGACCGACATTTCGTGGAACCTGCGCTGGCGCCTGAACAGCCAGTGGACCGTGACGACCGACCTGCAGAAGGTGCGCGCCACCACCGGCAGTTTCGACTCGACGGTCGCCACCGGCCTGCAGATCCCGCAGATGGGCATGGACATGAGCACGACGCCGGCGCGCCTGACGTTCGACGACGCCACGAAGGCGTACATGGCCAATCCGAACAATTACTACTGGGGCTTCACGATGGAGCACCAGGACGCGAGCGTCGCCAACGAGAAGGCCTGGAAGACCGACGTCAAGTACGAGTTCGACAACCCCGTGCTGCGCGACCTGCGCGTGGGCGTGCGCCTGACCGACCGCGATGCGACGACGATCAACTCCGTGCCGGGCTATAACTGGGCGGCGATCACCCAGCCGTGGCAGGTGGGCCCGGTCGGTTCGTGGCAGCCGCTGACCCATTTGGCCTACCTGGGCGATCCGCGCTTCTCCGCCGGCACGCACCTGAACACGTTCCCGAACTTCTTCAACGGCAAGGCGTCGGTGCCGGCCGTCGTGTTCCCGAACACGTCGCTGGCCGACGGCTATCCGGGCACGTATTCGCAGCTGCACCAGTACTACAACGTGCTGTGCGCCGAGCGTAGCGGCGGCACGCTGGACAGCTGCGGCGCCTGGAAACCGGCGACGTTCGGCACCGATCCGTCGGGCACCAACGACCAGAAGGAGCGCAGCAAGGCCCTGTACACGCAGCTGCGTTTCGGCTTCGACGACCTGAAGTATCCGATCGACGGCAACATCGGCGTGCGCTACGTGAAGACGAACATGGTCGCCCACGGCTACACGGTGTTCAGCTTCACGGCCCCGAACATCCCGGCCGGCGCCACGGTGACCGGCGTGCCGATCCCGAACATCCCGAACTTCCAGCAGAAGGAGGACTTCGACAATTCGTACAGCAACGTGCTGCCGACGCTGAACCTGCGCATGAAGGCATCGGACAAGCTGCAATTCCGCTTCGCGTACGGCAAGGCGATGTCGCGTCCGGACTTCTCGCAACTGCAGGCCTATACGAACCTGTCGGAAGCGACCACCACGAGCACCAACACCGCGACCAACGTCGTCAACGTCAGCAACGTCAGCCTCACCGGTACCGGCAGCGGCAATCCGATGCTGCGTCCGACGATGGCCAAGCAGGCCGACATCACGGCCGAGTGGTATTTCGCGCCGACGGGTTCGTTCACGGCCGCGCTGTTCCACAAGAAGCTCAGCGACGTCATCATCAACCAGAGCTACAACTTCTCGCTGCCGGACGTGAACGGCACGATGCATGACTTCGTGACGACGGGTCCTGTGAACGGCGCGAACGGCACGGCGAAGGGCATCGAACTGGCGTACCAGCAGTACTTCGACATGCTGCCGGGCTGGCTCGCGGGCTTCGGCGTGCAGGCGAACTACACGTACGTGAAGAGCAGCCAGGACCTGTACCACCCGGTGTACCAGGCGTACTGCTCGGGCGGCAGCGGCGCGGACAACCTGAACCTGAACCTGAACGGTTGCGACGTGGACGGCAAGACCTTCGGCAACCTGCCGCTCAACGGCCTGTCGAAGAACTCGTACAACCTGGCGCTGCTGTTCGACCGTGGTCCGATCTCGGCCCGCGTGGCGTACAGCTGGCGTTCGAAGTCGCTGCAGGCCATCAACGCCAACGGCACGAACGGCGGCGACGGCACCGACACCAACCCGGACAGCCCGACGTTCGGCCAGCACAACGTGCAGTACGCGCTGCCGACGTGGTCGGATGCCTACGGCCAGGTGGATGCGTCGATCTTCTACAAGATCACCGAGAACCTGTCGTTCGGCCTCGAAGCGCAGAACCTGAACAACGCCATGTACAAGCAGTTGATGCAGCAGGGCGTCGGCTTCAAGGTCCGCGGCGCATACGTGACCGGTCCGCGCTACACGGCGCAGATGCGTTATTCGTTCTGACGCGAACCAGGTATCTCTCTTCTGCTGACGGCAGATGTTTCAGGCGGCTTCGGCCGCCTTTTTTTAGGCTGTGTTCGCGGTAATTCGGTAACCCGCTCGCCTAGCCGAGCTGGACCGCAGCGAACAGCAGATGAGCCGGCTTCGTGAGCCGACGATCGTCCAGCACGCGCTGCCATCCCGAGTAGTGGATCAGGTAGCGGCTCGCCACGCCGCGGAACCGCACCAGCCAAGTCTTGAAGCGGCTGTGCCAGCTGTTCACGTTCTGCACATGGATCGCGCCGCGCGCCCGGATGCCCGCTTTCACGTTCACCGCTTCATGCGTGATGCCGGCCTGCTCCGCGAAATGCCGATAGACGATGGCGCCGTCAGTGATCAAGAGGACGTCGTCCGGCAGCACGGGTTTGAGGCACTCACGCAATTGCGCCACGGTCACCAGGCCGCGCCCCGTATGAAAATCGAGCGTACGGCCACTGCGGTCGCGCGCGATGAGCAGGCAATCGTGTTCTCGATTGATACCCCGCCGCTTGGCCACGCCACCCCGCTTTCGCGGCGGCCGCGCGAGATTCCGTGCCCCCTTCTGCGATTCGAGCCGGTAGGTTTCGTCGGCCTCGACGATGGCCGACAATGTCGCCGGCCGGTCGCGCATCGCACCGGGTACGAACCGGTGGCGCCATCGGAAGCTGGTGGTGCGATGCACCCCGACGACTTGCGCGGCATCGCGCACCGTGCGCGATTCGAGCACGCATTGCAGATACGGCAGCCATAACTCCTTCTTGCGCAGCCGCGCCAGCGGCGTACCGGTCAATGCGTTATGGCTGTGCCCACACTTGAGGCAACGGAAGCGCTGCAGTCCGCTTGCCTGGCCGCAGCGGTGCTTGCGGGCGCAGCCGCAGTGCGGACACGGCCGGCCCGCCGCCGCCTGCTCGATCAGGGCGATGCACTCGGCCGGATCCGCGATGCCTCCGATCCATTCCCGTAGCCGTGCCAGGTCGTCTGGCGACAACTGCACCGCCAGCAACATGGCGAACAATTCGTCGAACGTCAGGCCGCGCATCGCCACTCCTCATGAGTTAACTCGACGATGCGTATGACCTCTGCAACGAATTACAGTTCACATAACTAGCGCGAACACAGCCATTTTTGTTGACAGTGGAAAAGTGTGAGTATTAGACTGCGTTAAGATTCATTAATTAATATGCGCGCAGCGTTAATGTTCCGCCTAATAACTCTGGAGACATCATGACACGGAAACCGAACATCATCATCCCGGCCTTGCTCGCAGCACTCCTCGCCGGCTGCAGCGGCGGCAGCACGACCCCCGGCGCGACGGGCACGGCGGCCCCGGTCCTCGCCGCGACCGTCGGCTCGGCCACCAGCTGGACGAGCGTGAAGTGGGGCGGCGGCGGCTACGTCACCGGCCTGGTCTACCACCCGCGCAATGCGAGCCTGCTGTACGCCCGCACCGACGTGGGCGGCGCCTACCGCTGGGATGCTGCCACCTCGACGTGGATCCCCATTACCGACGGCATCGGCTGGGGTGGCGGCGAAGGCCGGTACCACGGCGTCGAAAGCCTGGCCCTCGATCCGAACAACGACCAGCTCGTCTACATGATGACCGGCGACAGCGTGGGTAACGACACGCCCGGCCGCATCTACATCTCCAGCGACCGCGGCAACACGTGGACGCACTACGACCTGCCGTTCGCGATCGGCGGCAACGACGACGCCCGCGCCTATGGCGAACGCCTGGCGGTCGATCCGCAGAATCCGACGACGCTGATGTACGGCTCGCGCAAGTCCGGCATCTGGAAGAGCACGGACTCGGGCCATACCTGGAACCAGGTCACGGGCTTTTCGAGCAAGACGGTGCTCCTGGGGCCGAACCTGTACGGCGTCGGGCAGATCATCTACGATACCCCGTTCGTGCAGAGCCAGAACGCGTCGCCGACCCAGATCGTCTGGGCCACCGTCGCCTCCGACTACGCGCAGGCGGCGGGCCTGACCTCGACCCTGTACAAGTCCACCAACGGCGGCGCCACGTGGGCGCCCGTTGCGGTCCCGTCCAACGTGGCCGGTTACGATATTCCCCACGTCGTGCGTTCGGCCGACGGCAATTTCTACATGGCGTTCCGTGCGCACCCCAATACGGCCGCGGGCGCCCAGGCCCAGGGCGCCGGCGGTCCGAGCTATCTCTACAAATTCGGCGCCAGCAACAACGGCACCTGGAACCAGCTCAAGTTCGACGCCAACGTCGGCTTCGCCGGCCTGTCCGTGTCCGGCACCGGCCCGACGACCCGCATCGCGCTGGGCGTGACCGGCTGGGCCGACTCGAACCAATTGATCCAGTTGTCCGACAACGACGGCCTCGCCTGGCACGAAGCCGAAGCCAACATGCCGCATACCGGCAGCGCCGCGGACGAGTGCGCAGGCTGGGTCGAGGGTGTCACGATCGACCCCGCCAACCGCGACCACGTCATGCACATCCACGGCGGCGGCATCTGCGAAACGACGAATGCCTCGTCCGCCACGCCCACCTGGAGTCCCAAGGTCGCCAACCTCGAGGAGACGGTGACGCTGTCCCTCGTCACGGCGCCGGCCGGCGCGCCTTACAAGTTCATCAACAGTGCGGGCGACATCGGCACCTGGGCGCAGACGGACCTCGCGACGCGGCCGACGCGCGGCCCCATGAACTGGTGGAGCAGCGGTAACGCGGCCGACCTGGCGTGGTCCGACCCGACCTACATCGCCGCCTCCGGCGTCGACAACAGGAACGGCCACACCGTCAAGGCGTTCTGGTCGGGCGACGCCGGCAGCAGCTGGAACCAGTTCGCGTCCCTGCCGACCGGCGCCGCGGCCAGCCAGAGCCACGTGCAGAGCATCGCGGTCACGTCGCGCAACAACCTCGTCTGGGCACCGCCCGATTCGGTGCCGTCGTACAGCACGAACAGCGGCGCAAGCTGGACGGCGACCAACCTGCCGGCGTTCAACGCCGTCTGGAACGGCTTCCAGCGCGCCTATCGCGTGGTCGCGGACCGCGTGAATCCGAGCAAGGTCTATGCGTTCGATTCCGGCGGTGCGCCGTGGAGCAATGAGCCGGGCAAGGTCTACATCTCGTACGATGGCGGCCATAACTTCGGGCTGAGCGGGATGTGGGGTGCGCAGGCCATGGCGCCGAACGCCTGGGGCGACACGGCGATGGTCGTCAACCCGAACGCCGAGGGCGACATCTGGGTGACCGACGGAAATGCCCTGTACCACTCGGTGAATTCGGGCTGGAACTGGGTGCAGGTCGGCGCGTTCGCGTCCGCCAACGGCACGAAGGGCGCCACCAAGGTCGCGTTGGGCAAGGCACTGGCCGGCGCGCCGTACTCGGCCGCGATCTACGTGGAAGGCACGCTGAACGGCCAGTGGGGCATCTTCCACTCCGACGACGGCGGCGCCACCTGGGCCCGCTTCAACGACGACAACCACCAGTTCGGCGACTCCGGCGTGATGGCGGGCGACTGGAACACCTACGGCCGACTCTACGCCAACGGCGCCGCCCGCGGCCTCATCTACAGCAACTGAGCAATACGACCTTGAGGCAACCCAGGACCGCTGCAGAACGGGAACGATTTGCAGCGGTTTTGTCGTTCATTTCCTGTTACGTCCCCTGTAACCGTGAGTTGTGTTGACAGTTGAAAAATACGGGCGTTAAACTCTTTAATGTTTGTTAATAAAAACGATTCAGCACATTAATGTATTCCGGTCGGGGATGTCCAAGAGAACGGGATTGTTGTCACCATAACGAGTGCCGGCACACGCATGCGGGCGCAGCCAGGACGGCGGAGCTACGTTCTCAGCCAATCCAATAGAGGAGATCTCATGCATCGGAAGCACCTGTTCATCATCTCGGCCGCGGTTGCGGCGCTCGTCGCAGGCTGCAGCGGCGGCGACCGCACCGCCGGCCCGTCGGCCACGGCGCAAGCCCCCGTCGTCGCGGCCACCGTCGGCTCGGCCACGAGCTACACGAGCGCGAAGTGGGGCGGCGGCGGCTACGTCACCGGCCTCGTCTACCATCCGACCAGCTACAACGTCATGTACGCCCGCACCGACGTCGGCGGCGCCTACCGCTGGAACGGGGGCGGCTCGTGGACGCCCATCACCGACGGCATCGGCTTCGGCGGGGGCGACGGTGCCTACCACGGCGTCGAAAGCATTGCCGTCGATCCGACCAACGACAACAAGGTGTACCTGGTCACGGGCATCACGTCGCACGACTGGCAAGGCACCCCGATCAATGGCCGCATCTATGTCTCGGGCGACCGCGGTGCCAGCTGGACGCATTACGACCTGCCGTTCCCGGTGGGCGGCAACGAGAATGCGCGCGCCATCGGCGAACGCCTGAAGGCCGACCCCACCAACCCGTCGACGCTGTTCTACGCCTCGCGCACGGCCGGCCTGTGGAAGAGCACGAACTCGGGCCAGACCTGGACCCAGACCGGGTTGTCGAGCAAGGTGCTGTCGGCCAGCGAGATCCAGGGGCTGGGCAGTTCTCCGGTGGGCGTGGAGCAGATCATGTTCGACAACTCGAACGTGGGCGGCGGCGCGACGACGTGGATCATGTACGCCGCCATCGCGCCGGACTACGTGCAGAAGGCGGGCCTGACCTCGACCATGTACAAGTCCGTCAACGGCGGCGCCTCGTGGACGCCGGTGCCGGTGCCGTCCAGCGTGTCCGGCTACTACGTCCCGCACATGGTGCGCACCAGCGACGGCAACTACTACGTGGTGTTCAACCAGAACGCCGGGCAGGGCGCCGGCGGTCCCGGCTACCTCTACCGGTTCGGCGGCGTAAGCTTCAACGAGTCCTGGACCCAGCTCGCCACGACCACGCAGGGCGGCTACGGCGGCGTGTCGGTCTACGGCACCGGCTCGACGGCCCGCATCGCACTGGCCGTGACCGGTACATGGAGCGCCGGCCAGCCGGTCGTCCAGCTGTCCGACAATGGCGGCGCCCCCGGCAGCTGGCGCGAAATCGCGGACGGCATGACGCATTGGGGCGGCGGGTACAGGGGCTGGGTGGACGACATCGAGATCGATCCGACCAACAAGGATCACATCCTGCACATCCACGGCGGCGGCGTCTGGGAAACCTGGAACGCGTCGGCCACCAACCCGAGCTGGGACGCTCCGGTCAACAACCTCGAGGAAACCGCGACCCTGGCGCTCGTCACGCCGCCGGCCGGCGCGTCGTACAAGTTCGTCAACAGCGCGGGCGATATCGGCAACTGGGTCCAGACCGACCTCGCGACGACGCCGACGAGGGCGCCCAACAGCGCATGGGGCAATGGCGACGCCGCCGACGTGCTGTGGTCCGATCCGAACTACATCGTCGCCGCCGGCATCATCTCCGGCGGATCGCCGGTCGCCTACGGCGCCTGGTCCGGCGACAGCGGCAACACGTGGTCGAACTTCGCGTCGCTCCCCGCCGGCGCCTCCACCAACTTCGCCGACACGGTGAGCATCGTGACGACGTCGCGCAACAACATCGTCTGGGCGCCCGCCAACTCGATCCCGTCCTGGACCTCGAACAGTGGTGCGAACTGGACCCAGGTCAGCGGCCTGCCCGCGCCCAACGGCGGCCTGAACAACGCCTATCGCCTGGTCGTCGACCGCCAGAGTCCGAACAAGGTGTACGCCTTCGACGGGGGCGGCGCGTCGTGGAACGGCACGACGGGCAAGGTCTACCAGTCGACCGACGGCGGCCATTCGTTCGCGCTGGTCCAGGGTTCGGTCGCGGCGAACTTCGCCCCCAATGACTTCGGGCTCACGACGATGGTGGGCAATCCCAACGCTTCGGGCGACCTCTGGGTGGCCGACGGCAACGCCGTGTACCACTCGACCAATTTGGGCGCGAGCTGGACCAAGCTCTCCGGCTTCGCGACGGTCGCCGCCAGCGGCTCGACGGGGGCGCTGCAAGGCGCCACCAGGATCGCGCTGGGCAAGGCGCAGTCAGGCGCGTCGTACTCGGCCGCGGTCTACGTGGTGGGCACGCGGGGCGGCGTGTGGGGCATCTGGCATTCCGACGACGGCGGCGCAACGTGGGCGCGCTTCAACGACGACGCCCACCAGTACGCAGGCATCGGCGTGATCGCGGGGGACTGGAGCACGTACGGGCGCATCTACTTCAGCGGCAACGGACGTGGCGTGATCTATACTAACTGAGCAGTATCGACCGCCGCGGCACCGGCCGCGGCGGTTTTTTTTCATCGACAACGACACATCATGAAGCAGACCTTCCTCTTACTCGCACTCGCCGCCTGCCTGCCGGCCCAGGCGGCCGACCTCGGCCTCGCCCGCATCTTTTCCGACCACGCCGTGCTGCAGCGCGACCAGCCCATTGCCGTGTGGGGCACGGCCGGCGCGGGCGGCAAGGTGACCGTGGCCCTGGGCGGCCAGACGGCGAGCGCCAGCGCCGACGCGCAGGGCAAGTGGAAGGTGCAGCTGCCGCCGCAATCGGCGGGCGGGCCGTACGCGCTGACCGCGACCTCGGACGGGCAGACGGTCAGCCGCGCCGACATCCTGCTCGGCGACGTCTACCTGTGCTCGGGCCAGTCGAACATGGAATTCCTCCAGCGCGCGTCGACGAACGCGATCGGCGCCACCTATACCGCGCAGAACGACCGCATCCGCTACCTGAACGTGCCGCGCAACAGCGCGCTGGCGCCGCAGGACGACCTCCTCGCGCCGGCCGCGTGGACGCCGATGAACGCGGACACCATCGGCGACGCCTCCGCCGTCTGCTACTACATGGCCCGTTCGCTGCAGGCGGACTACAAGGTGCCGGTCGGCTTCATCCAGGCCAGCTGGGGCGGTACGACGATCCAGGGCTGGATCGGGGCCGAGTCGCTGCGCACCTTCGGCGACTACAAGACGGGCATCGACCTCGTGACGCAATACGGCACGGATCCCGCGGCGGCGCAGCGCGCCCAGGATGCGCGCACGGAAGCCTGGTGGCGCGCGCACGACCCGGCGAC
>NZ_JBKYMO010000157.1:0-11919 GCF_047302915.1 Massilia sp. CT11-108
ATCGCGCTGTCGTCCGCCACCGGGATGCTGACGGCTGGCGTGCTCGTCGCGTCGCATGCGGGCGTCACGCGCACGATCCGCGGCGCCGTCGAGCGGGCCCGGGTGTGGTGCGTGATGCGGCTGCTCGCGCCCGTCCTGTGCCGGGTGCTCGGCTACATGCCGGGCCGCCGGATCGGCCTCGGCGAAGACCTGCCGCGCACGGTGATGCTGCAATGGAGCCGCTGGACGACCCTGCCCGGCTATTTCCTCGACGACGCAACGATGGATGCGCGCCGGCGCATGGCGCGTGTGCGGGTGCCGCTGCTCGTGCTCGGCTTCGACGACGATCCGTGGGCCAATCCGCGCGCCATCTCCATCCTCGTGCAACCGCTCGTCAATGCGCGCATGGAGCGGCGCCAGGTCGCCCCGCGCGACGCCCGCCTGCCCGCCATCGGACACATGGGCTTTTTCCGCCGCCAGTGCGCGCCCACGCTCTGGCCGCAGGTGGCCGACTGGCTGCTGGCGCACTGCCCCGTTAAGGAAACGGCGCGATGACGGCAGCGAAAAAACCGCCCCGTTTCGTCTTCTTGCTGAACCGCGCGCAGAAAGTGCTGCAGCGCTGGATCGAGACGCGCCCGCAAGCCTGGGACGGCATCAGTTCGGCGCAGGCGGGCCTGCTGTTCCTGCTCGCGTCGCGCGGGGAGCCCGCCACGGTCGGCGACATCGCGAAGGGACTGCAGGTGGCGCCGGCCGCCGTCACGAACCTGTCCAAGCGGATGCAGGCGGCCGACCTGATCGAGCGCGTGGATGACGACGCAGACCGGCGCGTCACGCGCGTGCGCCTGACCGCGCAGGGGCAGGACGCGAGCCGCCAGGCCCACGCCATGCTGCGGGACCTGAACGCGCGCCTGACAGCCGGGTTCACGCCGGACGAGCTGGATGTCGTCGCGCGCTGGCTGGCGCAAGTCGCCGAACTCGAGCGCGACCTGCCGGGTGGCTGAACAGGAGGACAAGCGTCACGCGCGCGACCGCACCGGCATCGTGTACTCGACGTCGCCCGGCACCACCGACAGGTCGACCCATCCCTGGCGCCAGGCCTCTTCCAGGTCGCGCTCGATCGGCTCCAGCGTCGCCGGGGCGCCGTCGGGAAAGCCGAGCACGCCGCACGCGCAGTTGCGGCCGCGCGCCTTGGCCTGGTACAAGGCCATGTCCGCGAGATTGACGACCTGTTCCCAGGTCAGCGCCGTCCCACCGAGCGCCACTGGAAACGGCGCGAACCCGACGGAGACGCTCACAGGCACGACCGTACCCCGATGCTCGGCGACATGCGACGAGATGCCGTGCAGGATGCGCAGCGCCACCTCGTCCAGGCCGTCGCGCGCGACCGACGGCACGAACACGAGGAATTCCTCGCCGCCCCAGCGCACGATCATGTCGGTCTCGCGGAGTGCCAGGCGCAGGTTGTGCGCAACGGTCTTCAGCACGGCGTCGCCGGCCGCATGGCCCAGCGTGTCGTTGATGTCCTTGAACCGGTCGACGTCCAGCAGGAACAAGCCCCCAACGGTCCCGTCGCCGCCCGTGCGGCGCTCGTTGCCGGTCCGGGCCATGAATTCCTGGAAGTGGCGGCGGTTGTACAGCAGCGTGAGCGGATCGAGCGCGCCCTGCCGTTTCAATTGCTGGTTCTTCTCTTCCAGCTCGGCGTTGGCGCGGCGCACTTTCCGGTACAGCAGGCCGACGACCACCGACGCCAGCCCGAAGACGATGGCGAGCATCCACCAGATGCGTTGATGCAGCCGGCGGTTGTCCAGCTCCGCCTTCGTGGCCCGGTTCTCCTGGCGCAGCGCGTCGATCCGGCGCTGCTTGTTCTCGGCCTCGTACTTCTGCTGCAGCTCCATCAACGCCTTCTGGCGCTGCTCGTCGAAGATCTCGCTCGACAGCTTGCGCTCGCGGTTGTACGCGTCGACGGCGCCCTTGTAGTCGCCGGCATGCTCCAGCGCGTAGCCATACTCGCGCAGCACCGCCAGCAGTTCGGGCTTGTCGCCCTGCTTTTCATAGGTCGCGAGGCCGGCTTCGAAGTGCCGCTTGCCCTCGGCCAGGTGGCCTTGCCCGAGCAGCGCCTGGCCCAGGTTGACGCGGGCCGTGGCGACGTCGTTGTTGCTCCTGGCGTCGAGGGCGGCCTCCAGCGCCTGCGCGGCATACGTCTGGGCCTCGTGGAACCGGCCCTCCTTCAGGTAGCAATCCGACAGGTTGACTAGCGTGGTCGCCACCATCTGGCGGGCGCCCATGCTGCGTTCGAGGGCGAGTTCCTCGAACAGGGCGCGCCGGGCCCGCGCGAACGCTTTCTGCTCGACGGCCAGCGCGAACTCGTCGCCCAGCGCCGTCGCGATATGGCCCGGAGAGGCCATCTGCCTGGCCACGGCCAGCGCTTCCCGCTGCGCCTCCCACCCCTTGTCGAAATCGCCCGTGTTCAGGTACAGCTGCACCAGCGTGTGCAGCGCACTGGCCAGCGGGGCGGCGTCATCCTTGACGTGACGTGCCATGTCGACGGCGGCATGCAGTTTCGCCAGCGCCTCCGGATAATTGCCCTCCTCCTGGAACGATTGCCCGGCGGCGATCGTCGCCAGCACCTTCGTCGGGACGTCGTCCGTCGCCAGCGCGACCCGTTCCGCCTCGAACGCCGTCGCATGCGACGCGGCCAGTTCTTCCCGCAAATAAAGCGTGTTGGCGCGCCCGATCAGGCCTTTCGCCAGGGCGACGTTGTCATGGTTGCGCCGGCCATACGTGACGAGCTGGTCGGCCAGGGTCAGCGCATGCGTCAGGTCACCGATGCCGCGCTCGGCGGTGCTGTAGTGGTACAGGAATTCCGTCCGCAGCGCCGCGGGGGCGGTGGCCATTTCCCACTCCATCGCGCGCAGCCGGCGCGATGCCTCGTCCGGCACGAAGCGGGCCATGGCGCCGATGTCGCGCAGGCGGCGTGCCTGGGCGTCGTCGCCATGGGCCACGAGCGGGCACAGCAAGACCGCGGCGACGCACACGCCCCGCATGCTGGATGATGACAGTACGGAAAAGGCCATTGCACTCCTCGGGCTGGGCCGAAGGACGGTCGGCCGCTTGCCGGCGCATTATGCCTGCTGTCATCTAGAAGGTTCAACTCAACCTTGTTTCGCCATGCGCCGTGGGTCAGCGCTCCGCCAATGTCGCCAGGTAGCCGTGGATCTGCGACACGGCCGCCGCCCCCTCGCCCGCCGCCGCGGCCACGCGCTTGGTCGAGCCGGCCCGCAGGTCGCCCACGGCAAACACGCCATCGACGCTCGTCTCCAGCGAACGGGCGCCGTGTTCCGCGCGCGTGTCGGCGCCTGTCAGCACGAAGCCCTTGTCGTCCAGTTCGACGCCGCACTCGTGCAGCCAGTCGCTGTTCGGATCGGCGCCGATGAACAGGAACAGCCGGCGCACGGCGAACGCACGCTCGTCGTCGCCGTCGATGCTGCGGCAGCGCACGGCGCTCAGGCCATTGTCGTCGCCCTCCAGCGCGGCGATCTCGCGCCGCGTGTGCAAATGGATGTTGGGCGTGGCCGCGATGCGTTCGATCAGGTAGCTCGACATCGTCGCTTCCAGCCCCCGGCGTACGAGCATGTGCACCTCGGTCGCGTGCGCCGCGAGGAAGACCGCGGCCTGCCCGGCGGAATTGCCGCCGCCCACGAGCATGACGGCTTCGTTGCGGCACAGCCGCGCTTCCACGGGCGATGCCCAGTAGTACACGCCGCGGCCTTCGAACTGCGCCAGGTTGGGCATGTCCGGCTTGCGGTAGCGCGCGCCCGACGCCAGCACGACGGTCCTGGCCTGCAGACAGGTGCCGTCATCCATTTCCACTTTCAGCGGCCGCTCGTGGCACAGCAGGCGCGTGGCCTGCGCGGGAATCGCGACCTCGGCGCCGAATTTCAGGGCCTGCACGTACGAGCGGCCCGCGAGCGCGCGGCCGGAGATCCCGGTCGGGAAGCCGAGGAAATTCTCGATGCGCGCGCTGGCCCCGGCCTGGCCACCATAGGAACGCTGGTCCAGCACCATCACGCGCAGGCCCTCGGAAGCGGCGTACACGGCCGTCGCGAGGCCGGACGGACCGGCGCCCACGACCAGCACGTCGAACACGGTCCCCCGTTCGATGCGGGGCAAGGTGCCGAGGCAGCGGCCCACTTCGGCCAGGGTCGGGTTCTTCAGCACGAAGCCGTCCGGCAGCGCGACGAGCGGCCAGTCGGACTCGTTGCGCCAGTGCTCGCGCACGAGCTGGGCCGCTTCCGGGTCCGTGGCCGGATCGCGCCGCGTGTACGGGTAGGCATTGCGCGACAGGAAATTCTCGAGCTCGAACAGCCCTGCGTGGGCGTTCGGCCCGATCAGGATGGGGCCGCCCGGCTTGTTGTTGATGAGCTGCACACGGCGCAGGATGAACGCGCGCATCAGGCGCTCGCCCAGCTCGGCCTCGGCCACGATCACGGCGCGCAGGCATTCCGCGTCGAGCACGAGGGCTTCCAGCTCGCCCACCGCGAAGCCGTCCGCGAGCGGCGGCCGGCCCGACAATTGCGCCACTTCGCCGCTGAACTGGCCGGGCCCGTACTCGACGACCTCGACCCGCTTGCCGAGCGCGTCCGTCCGGCTGCACGACAACCGCCCCGCCAGCACGACGACCATGCCCGGCGAATCGACGCAGGCACGGAACACGGTGGCCCCGTCCGGCCACGTGCGGCACGTGCCGAAGCGGCGCAGGCGCTGGATGTCGTCCGCGCCCAGGACGGGATAGATCTGGTGGCCCCGCGTGGCCAGGTCGATGGCGGCGCGCGCCTCGGAATCGGGCGCGAGGCTGGCGGAGATGAGTTCGGGATCGTGTTCGGACATGGTCGGCGCCTCGTGGTGGGGTACGCCGGCATGCTAGCGCACTTCGGGCGCGATGTGGACTGGATTAATGCAGGGGTATCAGTCGCGCGATGGTACCCGGGTGAAGCGCCGCTTCAGGCGCAGGAACGGGGTTTCGAACGTCCGGTACAGCACGGAGGCCACGGCCACGGTCGCGGCAAAGGCGAGCAGCATGCCGGCGTCGTCGCCGAGGCCCGCCAGCCACGGCTTGAACTTGTCGTACACGAGCCAGAAGAAAAAGATGTGGGTCAGGTAGAGGCCGTACGAAATGCGCCCGAGGTAGACCAGCGGGGCGGGCAGGAACCGCTGCGGCGTGCCGAGCGTCGCGACCAGCATGAGCGCGGCGCCGGCCAGCACGAGGCCCCAGCCAGCCAGGCTTTCCGTCACGGTCGAATGGGGATAGTCGGCCTTGATCCCGCACACGGCCGAGGCGACCACCCAGGCGGCGATGGCGGCGATCCACAGGCCGGCCCGCGCGGCGACATGCCAGTCGGGCCGGCGGCCGCGCAAGGCCAGCGCCAGCAACATGCCGCCCGCGAAGAACTGGAAGTGCACGAAGCTGTTGGTCCATTGGCCGCTGAAGCCGGGCGGCGTGGTGAATCCGCGCGCATACCAGGCGATCACGCCGTACGACACGGCGAGGACGGCGACGTTGACCGCCACGAGCGCACGGCGTCCGAGCGAGGCGAGGAGCGGGATGACGATGTAGAACTGCTCCTCGACCGACAGGCTCCACATCGGATTGACGGGATATTCGATCCAGCCGTTGAACGTGATGTACCAGTTCCCGGCAAACAGCATGAAGAACAGCCATTTGGCGGGCGAGTCCGCGCCGGCGCCGGGCAGGACCTGGTTGAGCAGGACGAGCCCGAAAAAGACCAGGAAATACAGGGGCCAGATCCGCAATATGCGCCTGACATAAAAGGCGCGCACGTCGATGGTGCCGGTCGCGCTCCGTTCCCGCTCCAGCAATTCGGTGATCAGGAAGGCGCTCAGGAAAAAGAACACCGGCACGCCATACACGCCGATCTGCGCGAACGCATGGAACCACGGATGCCGCGCCTGGTCGATGGGCGCCAGGTCGGTGCGGTGCGTCATGAAGACGAACAGGAACGCGATGAAGCGCAGCACGTCCAGTTCGGGCCGGTAATACCGGACCCCCGCCTGCCGCGCGTCCGGCGCCACCGGCAAGTCCATCGTCGTACGGGCGTCCCGCATCGTGTCCCCATCGCAAAGTGATCGATGCGGCCGATTCTCGCCCGGTACGGCCTGTCGTCGCTAAAAAAAACGCCTCAAAAACTACAAAAAACGGCAGTGCCGGGCGGATTACCGGACCGGCAGCGCCGCGATCACGCGTTTGGCGAACTCGGCCGGATTGCCCGCATGCCAGCGCCACACGATCACGAGATCGTGCTCGGGCGACACCACGATGTCGTTGCTGCCCGCGCCCAGCGCCGCGAACGCCGTCGGCGCCAGCCCAGGCAGGTTCTTGCCCTTCGTGTTCAGCCACCACAGATAACCGTAGTCGGGCCCGTGCGCGCTGGGCGTCAGTGCCGCCTTCACATAGTCCTTGGGCACGATCTGGCGGCCGTTCCAATTGCCCTGACGCAGCCATAGATAGCCGAAGCGCGCCATGTCCCACGAATCGATCCACATGCCGCCGCCCCAGCGCGTCCCGCCGCTGACGGACGCCACGAGCTTGCCATTCATGTCCACGTAGCTGTTGGTGTACGGCACCCACTTCCACTGGTGCGACGCGCCGATCGGGTCCATGACCTCGTCCTGGAACACGTCCGGGACGGGCCTGCCGAACACGCGCAGCAGCGACAGCGCGAAGCGGTTGATGCGCACGTCGTTGTATTCGTAGAACGTGCCCGGATCCTGGAATGTGCGCGGCTTGCGCTCGCCCGCACCGAACGCGTCGTGGCCGACAAAGTCCGCGTTCTTGCCCCACATGCTGCCTTCCCACTCGGATTCCTGCTGCAGGTGGTGCTTCCACGTGATCGGCGCGTTATGCGGCGCGTCGTAGCCGCCGTCCTTCACGGTCGCGGCGACGGGCTGGTCGAGGTCCGCGATCCTGCCGTCGCGCAGGGCGACGCCGGCAACCGTCGACAACATGCTCTTCGCGACGGAATACGTCGGGTCGACGAAGTGCGTGTCGCCGAATTCCGCCACGACATAGCCCTTGTAGATGACGATGCCATTCGTCGGTGCGCGTTTCGACGGCAGCGAACCGAGCGGCTCGCCGAACGTCTGTCTCTGGTCGGAAAAGTCGCGGGCCCGCTCCGTCTCGTGCGCCTGCGCGTACGCGACGGCGTCGCGCAGCCTGGCGGCGTCGATGCCCAGCTGGCCCGGCGTCTTGTGGGCCCACTCGCCGGCCGGCGGAAAGTACGACGGCTCCGCTTTGGGCTTCGGCAGCGTGGCGGCATGCGCCGTGGCCATTGCGCACACGGCCAGCGCGAGAAGCGCGCGGCGCTTCATGGCCGCTTCACGGCGTTACCCTGCCACTGCGCGTACGGCATCCGGATCAGGCTGGAGTTGTAGTAGCGCTTCTCGCCCGTCACTTCCTGGCCGATCCAGTCCGGCTTCTCGAACGCTTCGTCCTCGGCATCGAGTTCGATCTCAGCGACGACGAGCCCGGCATTCAGGCCGAGGAATTCGTCGACTTCCCACGTGTGGCCCGCATGCTCGATGCGGTGGCGGATCTTTTCCACCTGCGGCTGCTCGCACAGGCCGTCGAGCAGCTCCGTCGCGTCCGCCACGGGGATCTCGTATTCCCACTCGCCGCGGGACGCGCCGGTGCTTTTTCCCTTGACGGTGATGACGGCCCGCTCGCCCTCGATGCGCACGCGCACGGTTCGCACGGCATCCGCCACGAGGTAGCCCTGGCGCATGCGCGTCGGGACGCCCCGCCCGCGCCAGCCTTCATGCGCCAGCAGGAACTTGCGTTCGATCTCGACGCCCATGTCAGTCGTCCAGCGATTGCAGGATCGGCTGCAGCATCGCGGCACCCAGCGCGGCGCTGCGGGCGCCGTTCCAGCCGACGTACGGGTCGGGCAGGTTGGCGTTGTCCTTGAACGGCATCTCCAGGGTCAGCGACAGGCATTTGAACGTGTGGCCGATGTACTTCGAGGCCAGGGTCAGCAGTTCCTCGTTGTACTTGCTCGCGGCATAGCCGTAGACGTTCTGGAAGTCGGGGCTGGCGGCCATGTAGCGCTCGATGAACGCGTTCTGGGCGGCCAGGCGCTCCGGCGTGAAGTCTTCCAGCATCTCGCTGCCGGCCACGAAGTTGTACGGCAGCGCCTCGTCGCCGTGGATGTCGAAGAACATGTCGACGCCCGTCTCGTGGATCTTGTTCTTCACGCACAGCACTTCCGGGCTGCGCTCGGGCGACGGCGTCATCCACTCGCGGTTCAGGTTCGCGCCGGCCGCGTTCGTGCGCAAATTGCCCCGGACGGAACCATCCGGATTCATGTTCGGCACGATGTAGAACACGGCACGCTGCAGCAGCTTGCGCGAGATCGGGTTCGAATTGTCGAGCAGCGCATCCATCATGCCCTCGACGAACCACTCGGCCATCGTCTCGCCCGGATGCTGGCGCGCGATCACCCAGATCTTCTTCTCGGCCTGCGGATTGCCGACCACGACGAGGTTCATGTCGCGGCCGTCGACGGTCGTGCCGATGTCGTGCACGCGCGCGACCGGGTTCTCCGCCACTTCACCGAGCAGGCGCAGGTGGCGCTCCCAGGTGTAGGGCTCGAAATAGGCGTAATAAATGCTGTCCAGCTCGGGGGTGTGGTTGACGGTCATGACCTGGCCGTCGAAGGATGTCGGAACCCGGAACCAGTTCTCGGTGTCGTAGCTGGCCGCCACCTGGTAGCCCTCGAAGCCCTTCGGATACGTCGCCTGGCCCGCGTTCAGGAAGCGGATCGTGCAGGCCTGGCCGCGCGCGCCCTGCAGGCGGAAGTGGAACCACTGGTGGATGTCGGCTGAAGAATCCTTGCGCAGCTTGAGGTCGATCTGGCGCGGGTCGGTGGCCTGGACGACGTCGATCGCACCGGAATCGAACAGCTGGCTGATCTTGATGGGCATGGGCGGGTTCCTCGAAAAGCGGTCAAAGACCGCATGATAGCCGAGCCCACGCCCGCCGGCCATCACTGACGGCCGGACGCTTCGACTTACGCGTCGAGGTCGATCAGGTCCTTGCTGTAGGCCAGCATGATCTGGCGCATCAGCTCGACGTTGCTGCGGTCGAGGACGACGGTGAGGTCCGGCTTGCGGTCGAGGTTGTAGGTCATGCTGATCTTGCCCGGCAAGACCTTGCACTGCACGGTGAACGCGCGCGGGATGTTCGGGTGATCCCAGTCCCACTGGGTGATCTGCGGACCGGCCGGCGGCGGCTGCAGGTTCGGGTCCTGGTTCACCGGCAGGTGCTTCAGGAGCCAGAACACGATCGATGCCGGCACGAATACGGCGACGTCGCTCGCGCCGTGTGCGGAAAACTTGGTCAACAACAGGTTGCCGACCCGGTCGCACGACATGGACATGCTCTTGACTTGACGGATGACCGCTGATTTCACGACGAATTCCTATGGGCTAAGTGGTTGAAAGCCCGAGGATTCTACCCCATCCCATTTAAGAATTGTGTTAAAGAAATGCAAAACGGGGAGCTCGTGCTCCCCGTGTGGAATCTTGGCAGAGGGACGGCACAGCCACCGTCCCGTTGCGTGGGATTACTGCTTGTTGCCCTTGGACGAGCTGCGCGACGACGAGCCCGAAGCCGACTGGCGGTTGCCATGGCTCATGCTGCCTGCGCGACGTGCCTCTTCCGAGGTGAACTCGTGGGCGGTGCCCTTCTGGTGGGCGGCCTTGCCACCCTCGCTGGCGATCTGGCGCTGACGCTCCGGATCCATCGATGCGAAACCGCGGTTCTTGGTACCGCCGCTTTGTTTGTTGCCTTGATTGCTGGATGCCATGATGTTCTCTCCTCGTTGCAGTTGAAACCGCCGCGTCCCGCGGCAGGCCTGCCGATGCCATCGGATGAGCGCTCGGTCGGAAAACATCTTAGGCATGCCGTCTAGATGAGACTATAGGAGCATTTCAGATGACTTTGTAGGACAATGTGACACAGAAAATTCACTCTCGAAACAATACTTCCAGTCGTAAATAACTCGTCGGTAATCGTCCTACATATAACCGCAACGTCTTCCTATACTGAAGTCGCTCCTGGACGCGCATCATCTCAATTCCAGATCGAAAGGAGACGACCATGGACGCGAACCAACGCAGCGAAGCGAACAACCAGACGAACAACGGCGCCAATGAAAAATGGACGCCCGGGTCCGAGGGCGCCAGCGCCGACCGCGGCCAGCCGCTCGACCACACGTATCCGCAAGGCACCGGCGTACCGCAGCAGGGCAACCAGCAACGCGACATCATGGGCGGCCAGGGCGGCGTGGGCGGCCGCGAGTATGGCGAGGATGCCGGCATTCCCGGCGGTTCGATGGACAACCAGATCAACGGCGGCTCCGGCGCAGTGCAAGGCATCACGGACAGCCACCAGCGCCAGATGGAACAGAAGTCCGGCGCCTACGGCTTACTGGAACAGGCTGTCGGACACCGTCCGAAAGACTCGGGCGTGGATCTGAACCGGCAACGCGACATGCACCGCGACGTCGTGCGCGGCAACCTGCCCGCCCAGAGTGCCGCCCAGCCAGACCTGCAAGGCGGCTCGCTCTCGGACTCGCGCGGCAACCTGCAGGCCTCCACGCACACGCAGGGCGGCGGCATGCACGGTCCGCGCAGCGAACTGCCGTCGCAGCCGCCGCGCGGCTCGATGGGCAACCGCCAGTCGGCATCGGGCTCCACGCAGGGCGGCGGCATGCCGGGACCGGGCGCCGCGGGCGGCCATGAGGCCCAGCGCGGCAACACACAGCTGGACGTGGCCGGCTCGCGCTCGATGTCGAACCAGAACTCGGACGTGGGCGGCGTGCACCAGTCGAACGACGTGGCCGGCGGCCTGCCGCGCTCGCCGGGCAACACGGGCGCCGCAAGCACCGACCGCCAGGGCTCGCAGACCGGTTCCCACAACGGCCCACCCGTGCACAAGTCGAACGATGCCGCCGGCGGCTACCCGCGCAGCCCCGGCTTCGCCAACAAGCTCCACGGCGACGACAACATGGACGACGATACCGGCTTCAAGCGCAAGCCCTGAGCCATCCTTGATCCAGATTCAAGCTCCGGGCTAGTTCCGGAACCCAGCCATTTCGCTCGCGGTCGAACCTGTCACATTCAGACCGCGAGCGAAGCATGCCAAACCAGAACGGGATTGCACACGAGCTTAGTGCCGCCTCCATACGGGCCATGGAGGCGTCATGCGCCGCCTGAACGTCCTGACGTGGCATACGCATGGCAGCTACCTGTACTACCTGTCCCATGCGCCGCACGACTTCCACGTGCTGGTGAAACCGGGCCGGCCGCCCGGCTACGGCGGCCGCTGCGGCCCCTTCCCGTTCGGCCCGAACGTCCGCGACCTGCCCGCCGACCAGGCGCGCGCGCAGGCCTTCGACTGCATACTGTTCCAGGAAGACCATCACTGGGAACGCGACCAGTACGAACTTCTCACGCCGGCCCAGCGCGCGCTGCCCCGCATCTACCTGGAGCACGATCCGCCCTCGCTGCCCCCGGACGACATCGTCGCTGACGCCCGCCGGCCGCAATGGCCGACCGACGTGCGCCACCCGGTCGACGATCCCGCCGTGCTGCTCGTGCACGTCACGCCATTCAACGACCTGATGTGCGACGACGGGCATGCCGATCGTCATGGCTTCGATCACGGACAGGCTGAGGCTGGAATAGCGGACGGGCGAGAACAGGAACCGGTACGCGGCGGCGAACGCGGGCAGTTGCGGATGGTCGACCTCGCCCAGGCCGCCCAGCTCCGTCGCGCCCATGCCGACGAGGTCGAGGGGCAGGGTCGTGCGCAGGCGGCCGAACAGGTCCGCGCCCATGCGCCGGCCGCGCCGCGCCAGGTGG
>NZ_JBKYMO010000158.1:0-11874 GCF_047302915.1 Massilia sp. CT11-108
GTTGCGTCCGCACTGCTCGGACGCGCTGACGACGACGCCCTGCCAGTGCGCCAGCCGCTTGTCGGCACGGTCGCCGGACAGGCGCACAACGGACCGCTGCGCCGCCAGCGGAATGATGCCGGCCGCGCCCAGCTCGACGGCCTTTTCGACGATCCAGTCCATCTTGCTGCCCTCCGGCAAACCCTGGGCCAAGGTGACGCGGAAGGGGAGCTCCACATCGACGGCTTCCAGCGCGATGACCTCGGCGCTGGCGCGGCGCTTGCCGATCTCGGCGAGGCGCGCGCGCACCTGGCCGCCCTCGCCATTGAACAGCACGAGCTCGTCGCCGCTCTGCTGGCGTACGACGTGCAGGTGGTGGGCGACCGCTTCCGGCAGGTCGACGACGCTGCCGGGAATGAGGGGCTGGGGGCAGTAAAAACGTGGCATGGATGGCAATCGGAACCGTTAACGAGCCGGCATTTTAAAGCGAGGTTGTCATGCTCTGGTAAAATACCCGGTTAAGGCCAGCTCGTGCCACCGCTTCCCTATCCTCAGACCCACACATCCATGAAATCTCTGCAAACCACCACCCTGATGGCCAACGCAATTCGTGCGCTGGCGATGGACGCCGTCCAGAAGGCGAATTCCGGCCACCCCGGCATGCCGATGGGCATGGCCGAGATCGCCGTTGCGCTGTGGGACGGCCACTATCGCCACAACCCGGCCAATCCGGGCTGGATGAACCGCGACCGTTTCCTGCTGTCGAACGGCCACGGCTCGATGCTGCATTACGCGCTGCTGCACCTGTCGGGCTACGACCTGTCGATGGACGACATCCGCAACTTCCGCCAGATGCATTCGAAGACCCCGGGCCACCCGGAAGTCGGCATCACCCCGGGCGTGGAAACGACCACCGGCCCGCTGGGCCAGGGCATCGCCAACGCCGTCGGCATGGCGCTGGCCGAGTGGCTGCTGGCAAAGGAATTCAACCGTCCGGGCTTCGACATCGTCGATCACTACACGTACGCATTCGTCGGTGACGGCTGCCTGATGGAAGGCATCTCGCACGAAGTCGCGTCGCTGGCCGGCACGCTGCGCCTGAACAAGATGATCTGGCTGTACGACGACAACGGCATCTCGATCGACGGCAAGGTGGAAGGCTGGTTCACGGACGACACGCCGCAGCGCTTCGCGGCGTACGGCTGGAACGTGATCCCGGGCGTGGACGGCCACGACGTCGCCGCCGTGGACGCGGCCATCGCGCAGGCCAAGCTGTCGGACCGTCCGACGCTGATCTGCTGCAAGACCATCATCGGCAAGGGCTCGCCGAACCTGCAGGGCGGCGACAAGGTGCACGGCGCCGCGCTGGGCGAGAAGGAAGTCGCCGCGGTGCGCGCGCACCTGATCTGGGACGCCGTGCCGTTCGACATCCCGGCCCCGATCTACGAAGCCTGGGACCAGAAGCAGAAGGGAGCCGCCGTCGAAGGTGCGTGGAACGAGCTGTTCGCCGGCTACCGCGCGCAATACCCGGAACTGGCCGCCGAATTCGAGCGCCGCATGAAGGGTGAGCTGCCGGGCAAATTCGAAGAGACGCTGGCCGCCGCCATCGCGTCGACCATCGACAAGAAGGAAACCATCGCGACCCGCAAGGCGAGCCAGAACGCGATCCAGGCGCTGGCCCCGGTGCTGCCGGAATTCCTGGGTGGCTCGGCCGACCTGACCGGCTCGAACCTGACCAACTGGAAGGAATCGATCCCCGTCCGTTCGGGCACCCCGGGCAACCACATCAACTACGGCGTGCGCGAATTCGGCATGTCGGCCATGATGAACGGCATCGCCCTGCACGGCGGCTTCATCCCGTTCGGCGCCACGTTCCTGACGTTCTCGGACTACAGCCGCAACGCCCTGCGCATGGCCGCGTTGATGAAGATCCGTTCGCTGTTCGTGTTCACGCACGACTCGATCGGCCTGGGCGAAGACGGCCCGACGCACCAGTCGGTGGAACACGTCTCGTCGCTGCGCCTGATCCCGAACCTGGACAACTGGCGTCCGTGCGACACGACGGAATCGACCGTCGCCTGGGGCGCAGCCGTCCAGCGCAAGGACGGTCCGTCCACGCTGATCTTCTCGCGCCAGAACCTGCCGTTCATGGAGCGTGACGCGGCGACTGTCGCGAACATCGCCAGGGGCGGCTACGTGCTGCGCGAAGTGGCGAATCCGGCCGCGGTCCTGATCGCGACGGGTTCGGAAGTGGAACTGGCGGTGAAAGCCGCCGAAACCCTGGCTGGCCAGGGTATCCAGGTGCGTGTGGTGTCGATGCCGTCGACCGACGTGTTCGAGCGCCAGGACGCGGCCTACAAGGCTGCCGTGCTGGGCCGCGGCATCCCGCGCGTGGCCGTCGAGGCTGGTGTGACGGACTTCTGGTACAAGTACGTCGGCCTGGAAGGTGCCGTGGTGGGCATCGATACCTTCGGCGAATCGGCTCCGGCCCCGGTGCTGTTCAAGCACTTCGGCTTCACGGTCGAGAATGTCGTCGCCAAAGTCAAGTCGGTCCTCCCGGCTTAACGAGGGGAGCCTCGCAAACCTACTGCGCGTTGCAGGTTCGGCCTGCGATGCTCGCTGTACCGTAAGTACAGCTGCGCTTCTCGGCCAAACCTGCGGCCGCTCGCTACGGTTTTCGAGGCCCCCGATACGCTAACGGGACGCATGGACAGTGAGACTGTCCGTACAGCTGTATTCGCGCTATGCTTCGGTGTTAGGATTTTTTTAATCAGGAGTGAATAAATGACGATCAAAGTAGCAATCAACGGTTATGGCCGTATCGGCCGCAACGTGCTGCGCGCTTTCTACGAAGGCGGCAAGAAGCAGGACATCCAGATCGTGGCGCTGAACGATCTCGGCAACGTCGAGCACAACGCCCATCTGACCCGTTACGACACGACCCACGGCAAGTTCCCGGGCACCGTCGAAGTGGACGGCGACTACATGATCGTCAATGGCGACCGTATCCGCGTGTACGCGCAGCGCAACCCGGCCGAACTGCCGTGGGGCGAGCTGGGCGTGGACGTCGTGCTGGAGTGCACCGGCTTCTTCACCACCAAGGAAAAAGCCTCGGCCCACCTGAAAGGCGGCGCCAAGAAGGTCATCATCTCTGCACCGGGCGGCAAGGATGTCGACGCCACCATCGTGTTCGGCGTGAACCAGGACGTGCTGAAGGCCACGGACACCGTGATCTCGAACGCATCGTGCACCACCAACTGCCTGGCCCCGCTGGTCAAGCCGCTGAACGACGCCATCGGCCTGGAAAACGGCCTGATGACCACCGTGCACGCCTACACCAATGACCAGGTGCTGACCGACGTGATGCACGAAGACCTGCGCCGCGCCCGTTCGGCCACGCAGTCGATGATTCCGACCAAGACCGGCGCCGCCGCCGCCGTCGGCCTCGTGCTGCCGGAACTGAACGGCAAGCTGGACGGCTACGCGATCCGCGTGCCGACCATCAACGTGTCGATCGTCGACCTGTCGTTCATCGCCAAGCGCGACACGACCGTGGAAGAGATCAACAAGCTGATGAAGGACGCATCGGAAGGCGCGCTGAAAGGCATCCTGACGTACAACACCGAGCCGCTGGTGTCGGTCGACTTCAACCACAACCCGGCCTCGTCGAACTTCGACGCGACCCTGACCAAGGTGTCGGGCCGCCTGGTGAAGGTCTCGTCCTGGTACGACAACGAGTGGGGCTTCAGCAACCGCATGCTGGACACCACCGTGGCGCTGATGAACGCGAAATAATCGGGTTCTGCACCATGAAAAACGCTCCCTCGGGAGCGTTTTTTTATTTCGTCTTCGGCCAGGGCGTCAGGATCTCGAAGCCGTTCTTCGTCACCGCGATCATGTGTTCCCACTGCGCGGACAACGACCGGTCGCGCGTCACGACGGTCCAGCCGTCGTCGAGCTGTTCGACGTCGGCCTCGCCCAGGTTGATCATCGGCTCGACGGTGAAGGTCATGCCTTCCTTGATGAGCATGCCCGTGTTGGGGCGGCCGTAGTGCAGCACCTGCGGGTCTTCGTGATAGACCTTGCCGATGCCGTGGCCGCAGTATTCGCGCACGACGGAATAGCCCTGGGCTTCCGCCAGCTTCTGGATCGCATGGCCCACGTCGCCCAGGCGCGCGCCCGGGCGCACGGCGCGGATGCCGGCCATCATGGCATCGTACGTCGTGTCGACGAGTTTCCTTGCCTCCGGGCTTGGGGTGCCGACGAAGTACATGCGGCTCGTGTCGCCATGCCAGCCGTCCTTGATCACGGTGACGTCGATGTTGACGATGTCGCCGTCCTGCAGGATCTCGGCGGGGGAGGGGATGCCGTGGCAGACGACGCTGTTCACGGACGTGCACAGGGTCTTCGGAAAGCCGTGGTAGCCGACGTTGGCGGGCGTGGCCTTCTGCACCTTGCGGATGTATTCATTGCAGCGGCGGTCGAGTTCTTCCGTGGAGACGCCGGGGACGACGTATTCCGCGATCATTTCCAGCACCTCGGCCGCCAGGCGGCCGGAGACGCGCATCTTGGCGATGTCTTTGTCAGTCTTGAGTTTGATAGGCATGGTTCGTTGAGTGTGCACCGATCGCTCATGATAGCCGATGCACGAAAAAAAATGCCCGCCAGGCGAACCCGGCGGGCATTGTTCAGGCTGTCACTTGCGTGATCAGAAGGCCTGGTTGTAACGCACGTAGATGAAGCGGTCGATCGGCAGGTTGGCGTCCACAGCCGACGAGGACGACGCACCCAGCACGGTGGTACGCGGTTCCTTGTCGAAGATGTTGTTGGCGCCGACCATGATCTGGCCTTTCCACGAGGTCTTGTAGGCGACGCTCACGTCGTTGTAGACCATCGCGCCCTTCTTGTTGTAGCCGGTACCCCAGTTGGCGTGACCTTGCGGGGTCGAGCATTCCACGGTGCTGCTGTAGCACTTGTCGCGCATCGCGCCGAAGTAGCGGGCCGTCCAGGTGGCGCTCCAGTTGCCCAGGCTCCAGTCCAGCGCGACGTTCGACTTCACGCGGTAGTAGGCGACGCCGCCGCTGCCGTCGTATTCGCCCAGCGAGCTTTCCCAGTCGGCCGTGTTGTCGGCCTTGGTGCGGTACTTGGTCACGAAGGTCGAGTCCGAACGCACGCCGAAGGCGCCATAGGCACCACGCTTGAAGCGGTAGGCGAACGACAGGTCGTAGCCTTCGGTTTCCAGCGCGCCCAGGTTGGCGTTGCCGCGCGAGAGGTTCGTGATCTGGCCGGTGATCGGGTCACGCTTGATCGCGTTGCAGAACGACTGGACACCCTGCACGTAGCAGTATTCGGCGACCTGGGTGGCCGAGATGCCGGTGATCAGGTTGTCGACACGGATGTTGTACCAGTCCAGCGAGCCCGACAGACCCGGCAGGAAGGCCGGGCTGTAGACGAAGCCGAAGGTCTTCGTCTTGGCGCGTTCCGGCTGCAGCGAGGCGTTGCCGGCGCCCGACATGAACGGGTTGGCGCTCTGTGCGCCGCCCGCGTCGGTGATCGGGGTGTTGGTCTGGTCGGTCTGGCGGAAGCCCGGACGTGCGCCTTGCGCCGTGCAGCGTGCATCGACGCCCGGCGTGCCGCGCTGGCCGTACAGGCTGTCGCACGGGTCCATGTACGTGTCGTAGGTCTGCTGGCCGCCGCCGAACGTGTCGCCCACGGTCGGAGCGCGGAAGCCCTGTGCCCACGTGCCGCGCACCAGCACGTCCTTGATCGGCTTCCACATGAAGCTGGCTTTGCTGTTGTGGGTGTTGCCGAAGTTGCTGTAGTCCGAGTAGCGGGTTGCCAGGTCGACGCTCAGCAGCTCCGCGAAGCGCACACCCTTCAGGATCGGGATGTTCGTTTCGAGGTAGGCTTCACGCACCGAGTACTTGCCGATGGTCGAGTTGCCGGCCAGGTCGGTCGAGTAGCCCGATTGTTCGAACTGGCCCGGGATGTCGTAGCCGCGTACTTCGCGGTGTTCGACGCCGCCTGCCACGCCCAGCATGCCTGCCGGCAGCTGCAGCAGTTCGCCGCTGATGTTGGCGGTCGCGCTGTTGATGGTCGAGCCATAGGTGGCCTGGCCGGTCGACATCACGTAGTCCAGGGTTTCCTTGTTGGCTGCGCCCGGACCGGCGATGATGTTGAACGGCTTGCATTCCGCCAGCGGGATCGGCGAGGCCGCGGTGCCGCACTGGACGACGCCGCTGGCGTTCAGGAACGACGGACCGAGAGCCTTCTTCAGGTTCAGCAGGTTGACGTTGCCGGTGCCCATGGTCGTGCCGCGGACGGCGCTGTGGTTGTAGCCCACGTCCCAGTTCCAGGCCTTGCCTTGCCAGTCGAAGTTGCCCGACAGGGTGGTGTCGACGTGGAACGTGTTGTTGGTGTTTTCCGTCACGCGCGGCACTTCGACGGTGCGGCGGATGAAGTACAGGTCTTCACCGAACGGGTTGTAGTAGTTGTCCTTGTCGATGTAGACCGGGTAGCTCGGCTGTGCATCGCTGCGCAGCGGGTAGCCTGCGACCTGCGCGGACGACTGGCGCTGCGAATACATCGCGGTCGTGCTCAGCTGCATGTTGTACGGCAGTTCCAGCGTGCCCTTGGTGAACAGCGTGTCCAGGCGGTTCGGCATCTGGAACATCATCTGCGAGGCGCTGTTGAACTTGTCCTCGACGATGCTGCTCTTCCAGTCGTGGTAGTTGGCCGTGTTGCGCGGATCCGAGCCCGTGCCCATGCCGTTGCCGCCGGCGCCGCCGGTGTGGTTCAGCACGTAGTCGAAGGCATCGCCGTTGGCCGGCAGGACTTCAGCCCACGGGCCCGCGCCCAGGCCGGCGGTCGGGTGAGCCGGGCCCTTCGGGTATTTGGTGATGTCGCGGTCGCGGGCCCACACGGTGCCCTGTTCGGTGTGCGACAGGCCGACCATCAGCGACGCCTTGTCGGAGCTGGCGCCGTAGGTCAGCGAGAAGTCCTTCGCGCGGCCGTCGGCCTTGTCGTTGGCGCCGCTGTAGATGCTCAGCTGGCCACCATCCATGCGCTTCTTCAGGATGATGTTGACCACGCCCGAGATCGCGTCCGAGCCGTAGATCGACGAGGCGCCGTCCTTCAGGACTTCGATGCGCTCGATCATGGCCGACGGGATGGTCGACATGTCGGTATAGCCGTCGACGGACTGGGTCCAGCGCTTGCCGTCCACCAGGACCAGCAGGCGGTTCGAGCCGAGGTTGCGCAGGCTGATGTACTGGCCGCCGTTTTCACGGTTCGACGTCAGCGAACCGCCGCGGTCGAAGTCCGGCGTACCGGCGGAAGACAATTGGTTCAGGATGTCACCGACGGTCACGAGACCCGTCTTTTGAATCTGTTCCTGGGTCATGACCTGGATCGGTTGTGCCGTTTCCACGTCGACCTGGCGGATGCGCGAGCCGGTCACTTCGACGCGCTGCAGGGGCGCCGATTGGGTCTCTTGCGCGTAAGCCGCTTGCATCCCGAGCGCGACGCCGCCGAGGCAGATCAGGCGGATCGAGCGGGACAAGACTTTTTCCATCATGGTTACAAAACTCCTAGGTTAGGGCACGGCGAACTGGGTAGCAGCAGCCGTGTGAGGCCGTCGCTGCAAAGCGACTGTTTTGAAAGCAATGTGGTTAACATTTTTTTTCAAGCTGGCAATGGAAGCATCCACCGTGGCAGCCTGTCAATGTTCAAGGGTGCATATTTGTGGGTGTTGCGGGTTTGCGTAATTACAATAAAATCAATGGAGTTGCCCATATTTACGGCAACAAATATTGTGTACAGACATGAATCTATGCCGAAAGCATCAGTTTGGGCGTAGAACCCCCTACAGATAGCTGAAATAGGTGCAACATTCTTTTACGGCAGGAATGCATCAGATTGGTGCAAGAGGATTTGCACGCCTTTTAAACTGTTACATTTGTACAACAGGCAAAATTTCTTGAAAGGTCAGAACGACTGGTTGTCGCGCACGTAGACAGGGGATCGATCGGCAACTGCGGGTCGACGGGTGCGCCGCTGAAGTAGCGCGACGCCAGGGGCACGGCCAATGCGATTCTCTTTCGTTGTGACATTGAGTCTCCGATTTAGACATTGCTGCAGATCACGCAACGTTAGTCATACCGGTGGCTTATGTATTGACGAGAATCAAGCCGTAAATATGTTCGCGAGGAAAAGTTAAGGAATAGCAAATTCCCGAGCGAAATAATACGCTCGGGATAGCGTCAGACGTGGAAGCAGTCGTGCCACAGCCGGACGACGACATCGGCATGTTTCGCGACGAGGCTGCGTTCCACGCGAGCATTTTCCTGGCCCTGCAGGCGGACCTGGTGCTGCAATTTGCGCATGGCGCGGTACGCCACGGCGGCGCCATCGGCCAGGCCCATGTCGATGAGGCCCAGCGTGCCGCACAGTTTCAGCAACGCGATGTTGCCGACGTTCGCCGTCAGTTGCGGATACGCGGCCGCATGGCGCAGCACGAGGTATTGCACGATGAATTCGATGTCGATCATGCCGCCTTCGTCGTGCTTCAGGTCGAAACGTTCGTCGCGGGGCGGGTGCGCGTCGCGCATGCGCTGGCGCATCTTGACGACTTCCTCGCGCAGTTCGGCTTCGCGGCCCGAGCGGTCCTGGCGCAGCACCTGTTCGCGGATCGCCTCGAAGCGGGCGCCGATGCCGGTGTCGCCCGCGCAGAAGCGGGCGCGCGTGAGGGCCTGGTGCTCCCACAGCCACGCGGAGGATTGCTGGTAGCGTTCGAACGCCCCCACGGACGACACGAGCATGCCGGACGCGCCGTCCGGCCGCAGCGCCGTGTCGATGTCGAACAGGATGCCGGCCGGCGTATGCGTCGTCATCCACGTGATGAAGCGCTGGGCCAGCTTGGCGTAGTTCGAGGGCGCCATGTCGTCGTCGTCGTCGAACAGGAAGATGACGTCCAGGTCGGACACATAGCCCAGTTCCTTGCCGCCCAGCTTGCCGTAGGCGATCACGGCGAAGCGCGGCACTTCCACGTGGCGGGACGCGATCGTGCGCCAGGCGCGGCGCACGACCTCGCACACGATCAGGTCGGCCAGCGCGGACAGGTGGTCGGCCAGGCGTTCGACGGACAGTTCTCCGGCGAGATCCAGCGCCAGCAGGCGGAACATCTGGGCGTGGTGGGCTTCGCGCAGGATGTCGAGCTGGCGCTCGGTATCGCCCGTGGCCGCGTCGAGCTGGGCCGCGAGGCTCGCCGCCAGCGAAGGCAGATCCTCGGCCGCGTTGCCGCGGTCGTCCAGCAGCTCGTCCAGCAGGATCGGGTGCTGGGTGAGGAACGTGGCGGCCCAGCCGGACGCGTTGATCATGCGGAGCACCCGCTCCAGCGTGTGCGGATATTCCGTCAGCAGCGACAGGTACGCTGAGCGGCGTGCAATGGCTTCGAAGAAATCGAGCAAACGGCCCAGCGTGGCCGCGTGGCTGCCGGCACCCGCCTGCGCGACGACGTTCGGGATCTGCGTCAGCGCCGTGTTGACGAGGGCGACGAGGCGGTGGCGGCTCGCTTCCGGCAACGTCTGCAGCTTGGGCGCCTGCCATGTGGCGACCAGGCGGTTCGCGCCGGCCTGCGGGTCGTCGAAGCCGAGGCTCGCGAGGCGGTCGGCGATGGCGTCGCGGTTGTCCGGATCGGTCAGCAGCGCGTCCGGGTCGACGGGCTCGCTGCCTGCCGCCTTGTCGGCGAAGATCGCGTCGAACTGGGCGGCGACGAACGCGCGCCACGCGTCCAGCCGGGCCAGCAGTTCGGCCTCGTCGGCCATGCCCATCATGCGCGCGACGGTGTTGCGATCCTCCGGCGCGACGGGCATCGTGTGCGTCTGGGCATCTTCCAGGTATTGGAGGCGGTGCTCCAGGTTGCGCAGGAATGTATAAGCTTCAAGCAATTGCTCGACCGTGTCCGCAGCCAGCAGTTCGCGCTCGGCCAGCAGGCGCAAGGTCTTGCGCGTGGAACGCTCGCGCAGCGCCGGGTCGCGGCCGCCGCGGATCAATTGAAACACTTGCGCGAGGAATTCGATCTCGCGGATGCCGCCGCGGCCCAGCTTGACGTTCTGGTTGCGCTCCGGATGCAGGCGCTCCTGGCGGTTGACCTCGGCGCGGATCTGGGCGTGCATGGTGCGGATCGCGTCGATCACGCCGAAGTCGAGATAGCGCCGGAACACGAACGGCCGCACGATGGCGTCGAGGGCCGCGATGTCGGCCGGATCGCCGGTGACCGCGCGCGCCTTGACCCACGCATAACGTTCCCATTCGCGCCCCTGTACGATCAGGTAGTCCTCGACCATGTTCAGGCTCGCCACGAGCGGGCCCGACTTGCCGTTTGGACGCAGTGCCATATCTACGCGGAACGTAAAACCGTCCTCGGTGACTTCGGACAGCGCGGCGATCAGCTTGCGGCCCAGGCGCACGAAGAATTCGTGGTTGGACAGGGATTTCTGGCCGGGGCCGGCTTTCGTATCGCCGTCCTCGGGGTAGACGAAGATGAGGTCGATGTCCGACGAGACGTTCAGTTCGCCGCCGCCGTGCTTGCCCATCGCCAGCACCATCATCTGCTGGGGACGGCCGGAATCGGCGCCGACCGGCTCGCCGTGCAGCGCGGTCATCTCCGCCATCAGCTCGGCCAGATGGGTCTGGACGGCGAAATCGGCGAAGCGGCTCATGGCGGTCACGACTTCGTCCAGGTCGGCCTGGCCGTCGAGGTCGCGCCGGATGATGGTGCAGATGAGCAGGTTGCGCAGCCGGCGCATGGCCCGCGTTGTCGGCAGGACCGTGCCGTCGGGACCAGAAGCGGCCTCGGTCGCCAGCGCTGCGCCGAAATCGAGGGAGGCCAGCGATAATGCGGACAGGGTATCGACGCGCCCGGCACGGGCCGGATCGGCGGCGAGCCAGCGTTGGTAATAGCGCGACATCTGCGCGGCCGACTGCGAAGAAGCTTGGAAAGGGAAAGCATGGAGCATGAGGCGAATTCCAGACGAGTTGTGCGTTTCGGGACGCTTGCTATGGGGTAAAATTGCCCGCCATGCTGCCCTGGGTCAGCACGATGTTAAGGTAGACGCCGCGGATGTTGCAAGCGCTCTCTTTTATTTACAGATTAACAACTCGGCGAGTCTTTTGACGCTATTGATGCACAACCCGGAACCGCAGGCGCAGCGCGAGCCCAACGCGCATGAGCAGGCGCACCCCCAGACGCACGCGCTGCCGCTGGTGGAGCGCTGGGCCCGCGCGCGTGCCTGCTACCGCTATGCGAACCTCGCGTCGCATCATGTGCTCGGCTTCACGATCAAGGCCGTCCTGCTCGTCTACTTCGCGTTCACGGTGCTGTTCCTGGTGCTGCGCTACGCAGTCCTGCCGAACATCGATTACTACAAGCCCGACATCGAAAAGGCCGCCAGCCGCGCGCTGGGCAACCAGGTGACCATCGCGCGCGTCTACGCATCGTGGCGCGGCCTGCGCCCGAACCTGTACCTGGGCGACCTGCGCCTGCACGACCGCGCCGGGCGCCAGCTGCTGGCGCTGCCGTCCGTGTCCGCCACCGTGTCGTGGTGGTCCGTGGTGGCGGCCGAACCCCGGTTCGAGGCGCTGGAAATCAACCGGCCGGAACTGGACGTGCGGCGCGGTGCGGACGGCATCATCGCCGTCGCGGGCGTGCGCATCGATCCCAATAAAAAGGAAGAGGGCGGCGGCGCCGACTGGCTGCTGCGCCAGCACGAGGTCGTGATCCGCGAAGGCCGCCTGACGTGGACGGACGAACTGCGCGCCGCGCCCACGCTCGCGCTGTCGGACGTGACGCTCGTGCTGCAGAACCGCTGGACCACGCACCGCTTCGCCCTGAAG